>NZ_NHSG01000025.1:0-5761 GCF_020024005.1 Streptomyces purpurogeneiscleroticus | reverse complement strand
CGGCCCGCCCCTGCCCCGCTGAGCCCGAACTCGACCCCGGGCCGGGGACACGGCCATGGCGCGGACATTTCCCTTGTTCGCCGCTGAAAGGTGAAGAAATCGCCATGTCCGTACTCGACCCTGCCCGCACGCGGGAGGCCGCCGAGCCGCCGCCCCGGCGCGCCGGATGGCCCGCCCTGCGCCCGCTCGTGCTGCGGCTGCACTTCTACGCGGGGCTGCTGATCGCCCCGTTCCTGCTCGTCGCCGCCGTGACGGGCCTGCTGTACGCCGGTTCCCTCCAGGCGGAGAAGATCGTGTACGCGCACGAACTCCGCACCGACGCCCGCGGCGCGCAACTCCCGCTCTCCCGCCAGGTGGACGCCGCCCTGCGGGCGCACCCCGAAGGCACACCGACCGCGGTCCGGCCGTCCGCCGAACCCGGTGCCACGACGCGCGTGATCCTCGACGCCCCGGGACTGGGGGAGAGCGAATCGCTGGCCGTCTTCGTCGACCCGTACACCGGCAAGGTGCGTGGCGCGCTGGAGAGTTACGGCAGCTCCGGCGCGCTGCCGCTGCGCGCGACCCTCGACCACCTGCACCGCGATCTGCTGCTCGGCGAACCGGGGCGGCTCTACAGCGAGCTGGCCGCCAGCTGGCTGTGGGTGGTCGTGCTCGGCGGGGCGCTGCTGTGGCTCGGGCGGCGGCGCTCCGCGCGCCGGCTGCGGGGCACGACGGGACGGCGGCGGACGCTGTCCCGGCACGGGACGGTCGGCCTGTGGTCGGCCGTGGGGCTGCTCGCACTGTCGGCCACCGGGCTGACCTGGTCGGCGTACGCGGGCGAGAACATCGGGCGGCTCCAGGACGCGCTCGGCGGCGCCACCCCGGCGGTGTCGACAAAGGTCCCCGGGGCGCCGACGGCGATGCCGGGCATGCCCCACGAGGAGCATGCCGATCACGCCGATCACGCCGATCACGCCGATCAAGGCGGCCACGGCGATCAAGGCGGCCACGGCGATCAAGGCGGCGACGGCGATCACGGTGGCCACGCGGGACACGGCGGATCAATCGCCACAGCCGTGGACGGACTGGACACCACCCTGCGCACGGCCCGGAAGCAGGAGGGCCTCACCGGCCCGGTCGAGATCCGGATACCGACCGCCGCGGCACCCGCGTACGTCGTCCAGCAGACCGACAAGCAGTGGCCCGCGCACCTGGACTCGATCGCGGTCGACCCGGCGACCGGGCAGGTCACCGACCGGCTCGACTTCGCCGACTACCCGCTGCTCGCCAAGCTCACCCGGTGGGGGATCGACGCGCACATGGGCGTGCTGTTCGGCCTCGCCAACCAGGTCGCGCTGGCCGCTCTGATGGCCGCGCTGATCCTGGTGATCGTGTGGGGTTACCGGATGTGGTGGCAGCGCAGGCCGCGCCGGTCCCGCGCGCCGCGTGCCCACCCGCGCGGCGCCTGGCGGCAGGTACCGCTGCCGGTGCTGCTCCCGCTGGTGGCGGTGACGGCCGCGGTGGGCTGGTTCCTGCCGCTGTTCGGAATTCCGCTGCTGGCGTTCCTGCTGCTCGACGCGGGGACCGGACTGCTGGCCCGGCGCCGCGCACGGTCCGCCTGACCCGCCTGATCCGCCCGTGAGGAGAGCGGCGGGGCCCGGCCACCGCGGCCGGGCCCCGCCGCCTCCCGGTCAGGAGACCGGTACGTACTTGTAGCCGACGCGGCGGACCGTCACGATCGACGAGCGGTGCGCGGCGCCCAGCTTGCGGCGCAGGCGGGCGATGTGGACGTCGACCGTGCGGCCGTCGCCGACATGTCCGTAACCCCACACCGTCGTCACGAGCTGGTCGCGGGTGTGCACCCGCTGCGGGTGCGCCACGAGGTGCGCCAGCAGCTCGAACTCCAGGAAGGTCAGGTCCAGTTGACGGCCCTGGACGTGCACGGTGCGGCGCTCCGGGTCGACCCGGACGCCGCCCTCCCCGAAGTCGGCCGCGGGGGCCGCGGGCTTCGGCTCGGGCTCAGGACGGGGGGTGGCGGCGGCCGGTACGAGCACGAGGTAGCCGACCATCGGGGGCCGGCCCGGCAGCTCGGGGAGGGTGTGCTGAGGAGCCGGCAGCCAGGTGGCGTCGGCGCCCAAAAGGTCGGCGACCGGCGGTACTTCGTCGGGGGCCACGGCACGCAGCCGGGGCGGAGCGGGAACGGTGGCCGTCGGGGCGGTGGCAGAAAGGGATCGTACGTGCGTCATCGAGGTCAGCTCTTTCGCGCAGTGGGGCGTCGGGGGACGTCGTGCGCGCGGGCAGGGCTGCTGTCTGGGTGCTTTGCGGGCCCGCGCTCAGTGCGCGCGGCAACACAGACGGTCGAAGAGGTGATCCTGCCGGGACGGCCAGAACGGCTCGAGGTCGGTACGACCCGTCGAGGTTTCGGTGAGGCTGGCCATGCCCCCATTCAACCAGACGCGGCGTGATCTGTCCTTCGTACGCCCGTCATACGCAAAAGGCGCCCCACCGACATACGCAAAGAGCGCCTCACCGCCGTACGCAAAAGGCGCCCCGCTTCAAGCGGGGCGCCCTTCTTGCGGATTGACCGCTGGACGTCAGACCTGGAGGGCCTTCTCCAGGGCGGTGCAGCAGGTGTCCACCATCAGGCGGGTGACGACGTAGGGGTCGACGTTCGCGTTCGGGCGGCGGTCCTCGATGTAGCCCTTCTTGTCCCGCTCGACCTGCCACGGGATGCGGACCGAGGCGCCGCGGTCGGACGCGCCGTAGCTGTACTGGTCCCACGGGGCGGTCTCGTGGGCGCCGGTCAGGCGGTCCTCGATGCCGGTGCCGTACTGCTTCACGTGCTCCAGCGGCTTGCCGTCCTGGCCCAGCGACTCGCACGCGGTGATGATCGCGTCGTAGCCCTCGCGCATCGCCTTGGTGGAGAAGTTGGTGTGCGCGCCCGCGCCGTTCCAGTCGCCCTTGGCCGGCTTGGCGTCCAGGGTCGCGGTGATGCCGTAGTCCTCGGCGGTGCGGTAGAGCAGCCAGCGCGCGATCCACATGTGGTCCGAGACCTCCAGCGCCGGCAGCGCGCCGACCTGGAACTCCCACTGGCCCGGCATGACCTCGGCGTTGATGCCGGAGATGCCGAGGCCCGCGGCGAGGCAGTGGTCGAGGTGCTTCTCGACGATCTCGCGGCCGAAGATCTCGTCGGCGCCGACGCCGCAGTAGTAGCCGCCCTGCGGGGCGGGGAAGCCGCCCTCGGGGAAGCCGAGCGGGCGGGTGCCCTTGAGGAAGGTGTACTCCTGCTCGATGCCGAAGATCGGCTCCTGGTCCGCGAACTTCTCCGCGACCGGGCGCAGCAGCGCGCGGGTGTTGGAGGAGTGCGGCGTCATGTCGGTGTTGAGCACCTCGCACAGGACCAGAATGTGCTCGCCGCCGCGGATCGGGTCCGGGCAGGAGAAGACCGGCTTCAGCACGAGGTCGGAGGAGTGGCCCTCGGCCTGGTTGGTGCTGGAACCGTCGAAGCCCCACAGCGGCAGCTCGGCCAGCTCGCGGCGCTCGGCGAGGATCTTCGTCTTCGAGCGGAGCTTGGCGGTCGGCTGCGTGCCGTCGATCCAGATGTACTCGGCCTTGATGCTCACGGGGGCCCTTCCTGCGGGTTGGTACGAATACGCGTGCGGGCGTACTCATGCACCTTTGCAACGGGCCGTTTCCCGTCCATTGCTCGAATGTGAACCCCGTGTTACTCGGGCCTGCTGTGACGCACGCCATGCGGCCCCGGTCAGGACCGGCCCGAAATGGCCGCTCAGTATGCGCGAATGCGCCGTGTGACGTGTCACAGACAACATTACGACACTGTGGCACGTTCAACTGCGTTACTCCTCCGTACAGTTGGCACGCCCACCCGCACGCGTGGAGAGGATCGCATGAGCACACTCGAAGCCACGACGCTCGACCAGATGGTCGATACGGCCCGCTATCCCCTGGCGGATCCGGACGGCGCCGAGGGCCTCGCCCTGATCGCCCGCGCCCGCCGCGAGCTGGCCACGACCGGCTGCACCGTCCTGCCGGACTTCATCCGCCCGGCCCTGCGCGACCTGCTGCGCGAGGAGTGCGCGGCCCTCGCGCCCCGCGCCTACTTCGACGTCGAGACGGTCAACGTCTACAACACCGCCGTGCACCCGGACCTGCCCGCCGACCACCCCGGCCGCACCACCTTCGAGCGCGGCAACGCCTTCGTCGCCCGCGACCGCATCCCGGCCGACGCCCTGATCAGCCGGCTCTACGCCCACGGCGCGTTCCGCACCTTCATCGCCCGCTGCTTCGGCCTCGGGAAGCTGTACGAGCTCGCCGACCCGCTCGCCGGCCTCGTCCTCAACGTCGTCGAGCCCGGCCGGGAACACCCCTGGCACTTCGACACCAACGAGTTCACCGTCTCCATGCTCACCCAGGAGCCCGAGACCGGCGGCGCCTTCGAGTACTGCCCGAACATCCGGTCGGCGAAGGACGAGCACTTCGACGACGTGCGGGACGTCCTGGCCGGGCGCGGCGAGCGGCTGATCCGCCGCCTCCCGCTGCACACCGGCGACCTCCAGCTCTTCAAGGGCCGCTACTCCCTGCACCGCGTCAGCCCCGTCGGGGGCGGCACGGCACGCCACTCGGCGATCTTCGCGTACAGCGAGCGCCCCGGCGTCATCGGCAGCGTGGCCCGCACCCGCCAGCTCTTCGGCCGGGTGCTGCCCGAGCACCTGGCGGCCGAGGGCCGCGCCGTGCGGGGGGACGAGCTGCTGGACTGAGCCGTCGCGGGGCATCCTCCTTGTGACGGGGGCGGCCCGCAGCACGCCGCAGGACGTTTTCCCATCCGCGATCCACGGAGGAGCAACCCCGTGCGCTTCGACACGACCGGAAAAGTCTCGCTCGACCACATCTACACGCAGCCCGACCCGCGCGCGTACTTCACGGTGCTGCGCACGCTCGACTACTGCGTACCGCAGCTCGCCAAGCCGTACTTCGCCAAGCTCCTCAAGGAGTACCGCGAGGAACGGAGGGTGGCGGTGCCCAAGGTCGTCGACATCGGCTGCTCGTACGGCATCAATGCCGCGCTGCTGAAGTACGACGTCGCCATGGACGAGCTGTACGCCCGTTACGGCGGCGACGCGGCCGCCGGGCTGACGCGCGAGGGGCTGCTCGCCCGGGACCGGGAGCTGTCCCGCGCCCGCCGGCCCGCGCAGTCCCCCCGCTTCATCGGCCTCGACACCTCGGAGAACGCCCTCGACTACGCGCGCGAGGCGGGCTTCCTCGACGGCACCGTCCACGCCGACCTGGAGAACCACGACCCCACACCGGACCAGCGCGCCCTGCTGTCCGGCGCCGACCTGGTCTTCTCCACCGGCTGCATCGGCTACGTCACCGAACGCACCCTCACCCGCGTCGTCCGCGCGCAGGGCGGCCACCGGCCCTGGATGGCCCACTTCGTACTGCGGATGTTCCCGTTCGACCCGGTCGAGCGGGCGCTGGCGGGCCTGGGCTACGAGACCACCCGCATCGACGGGATGCACAAACAGCGCCGGTTCGCCTCCCCCGAGGAACAGGCGCTCGTCCTGGACACGATGGCGGCAGCCGGAGTGGATGCCACCGGCCTGGAGGCGGAAGGCTGGCTGTACGCACAGCTCTACGTCTCCCGGCCGTACGGCCCGGCAGGACGCCTCCGGTCCCATGATCCTCACGACCCGAATCGAGAGCAGCTTTGAACCCCAGTCAGGGCACGGCCACCGCCACCCCGGCCACCGCCACTCCCACC
>NZ_NHSG01000024.1:0-5868 GCF_020024005.1 Streptomyces purpurogeneiscleroticus | reverse complement strand
GCCACCCCTCCTCGCCCCCTCGCCGCCGCCAACTGCCCTTCAACACGGCAATATGCGGTGCTTGCACACAGTGCACATGTCTTGTGATGCTATGACCGCTTTTGCCCGTTCCGTCCGTTACCGCCCACCACGACGCCGACGCACCGCCTCACCGAAGTACCGAGATGCCGAAGCACCGACCGAAGTCCCGACTTACCGACGCACTGGAGCGCTGTGAAGGGGAGGCGTGAACCGTGACGGCCCGTACTGCGCCGAAGGCGCCATCCCGCCAGAGCAGAAGTGCGGACACCCGGGCGCTCACGCAAGTCCTCTTCGCCGAGCTGGCCGGCCTGGAGCCGGGCACCCCCCAGCACGGCCGCGTGCGGGACGCACTGATCGAGGCGAACCTCCCCCTGGTCCGGTACGCGGCGGCACGTTTCCGCAGCCGTAACGAGCCCATGGAGGACGTCATCCAGGTCGGCACGATCGGGCTGATCAACGCGATCGACCGGTTCGACCCGGACCGCGGCGTCCAGTTCCCCACCTTCGCGATGCCGACCGTCGTCGGCGAGATCAAGCGGTACTTCCGCGACAACGTGCGGACGGTCCACGTCCCCCGCCGCCTCCACGAGCTCTGGGTACAGGTCAACGGCGCCACCGAGGACCTGACCGTGCTGCACGGCCGGTCCCCCACCACCGCGGAGATCGCCGAGCGGCTGAAGATCGGCGAGGAGGAGGTGCTCGCCTGCCTGGAGGCCGGCCGCTCGTACCACGCGACGTCCCTCGAAGCCGCCCAGGAGGGCGACGGCCTGCCCGGCCTGCTGGACCGCCTGGGTTACGAGGACCCCGAGCTCGCCGGCGTCGAACACCGCGACCTCGTCCGCCACCTCCTCGTACAGTTGCCCGAACGCGAGCAGCGCATCCTCTTGCTCCGTTACTACAGCAACCTGACGCAGTCCCAGATCAGTGCGGAGCTGGGCGTGTCCCAGATGCACGTCTCCCGGCTGCTCTCGCGGAGTTTCGCCCGGCTCCGATCCGCAAACAGGATCGACGCCTAACCAGGACGAGGTACACCTTCCCGGCGCCCACCACTCCTTCCTGCAGGGATATGTCGACATGGCGCTACAGCGTGTTGCCGACATGTGACATTCTGCAGGAACCGCGTTTGCCGTGGCGCCGCCTCCGGTATTCAGGTGGAGGCTGAACTCTTCGCTCCGCATGGGGCCGAAGGGACGCAGCGGCGACCCGACCGCGACCTCAAGGGGGTGGCATGTCCGTAGAACTGGGCAGCTCGAAGGTGCTTCCCGCACCAGCACCGCACGTGCACGACGACGACGCCCTCAACACCCGTACGCTCTCCCGCTCCCTGTTCCTGCGGCTGGCCACGCTCGACAAGGACAGCGTGGAGCGTACGTACGTCCGTGACACGCTCATCGAACTGAACCTCCCGCTGGTGCGTTACGCCGCTGCCCGCTTCCGCAGCCGCAACGAGCCGATGGAGGACATCGTCCAGGTCGGCACGATCGGTCTGATCAAGGCGATCGACCGGTTCGACTGCGAACGGGGCGTCGAATTCCCGACGTTCGCCATGCCCACCGTCGTCGGCGAGATCAAGCGCTTCTTCCGCGACACGTCCTGGTCCGTACGGGTCCCGCGCCGCCTCCAGGAGCTGCGGCTGGCCCTCACGAAGGCCAGCGACGACCTGTCCCAGAAGCTCGACCGCTCCCCCACCGTCTCCGAACTGGCCACGTGCCTCGGCGTATCGGAGGAGGACGTCGTCGACGGCCTCGCCGTCGGCAACGCCTACACCGCCTCCTCCCTCGACTCCCCCTCCCCCGAGGACGACGGCGGCGAGGGCTCCCTCGCGGACCGCCTCGGCTACGAGGACACCGCCCTGGAGGGCGTGGAGTACCGCGAGTCCCTCAAGCCCCTGCTCGCCAAACTCCCGCCGCGCGAACGCCAGATCATCATGCTCCGCTTCTTCGCGAACATGACCCAGTCCCAGATCGGCGAGGAGGTCGGCATCTCCCAGATGCACGTCTCCCGCCTCCTCACCCGCACCCTCGCCCAACTCCGCGACGGCCTGACCACGGACTGACGACGCGACGCACCCCCGGGCAACAGGGGTCCCTCCCGGCCCGGGGCATAGCCATGCCCGCTCTCCCGCCGTTCCCTGCCGCATGCCTGTACACCTGACGGCCCGTCAGCCACACTGCCGTCCATGCGACGGAGGACAGTTGGCGCGTCAGCGGGTGCACTGCTGTTACTGGGTACGCTGCTCGCCTCCTGCGGCGGCGGAGAGGACCAGGGGTACATCGCGACGGGATCGGCGGACGGCCGAGCCCCCGACAAGCCCGTCGCCCCCACGGACAACGTCACCCTGATCCCACTGGACGGCGCGGACACCGACGCCGGCACCACTGCCCCCGAAGGACGGTCCGGCGAACGCCCTGACGGCACGCCGGACGGCACAGTTCCCCCTGCCGACACACCAGAACGCTCAGGCCCTCCGCAGCCGCCCTCCAGCAACATCCCGGGCGCACCGGATGCGCCGGACGGGCCGGACGCACCGGCCGACGGCGACGCCCCGGCCGACCCGAACACCGAGCCCCCCTCGCCCTCGCCAAGACCGACGTGCGCTGGTGCGAGCGAGTAACCGTACGGCTCCACAACACCGGCAGCCGCCCGGTGACGGCCGGCACCATCACCTTCGCCACGCACATCATCGGCGGGCTCGGAATCGACTGGGACACCCGGAAGTCGACCCGCGAGCTCCCGGTACCGATCGCCGGTGGTGAGTCGAAGAAGCACACGTGGAAGGTGTGCGTGGACGCTTGGCGGGTGCCGCTCGGCATGCACATCACCACAAAAGACGCCGACGCCACCTGGAAGTGACGCCCAAGGGCCGCCCTCGCCAGGGCCGTTCTGGCCGGCTGTCAGACGCGAATGCGAACATGTGATGCATGAGTACCAGTGGGGCGGGGGCAACTTCGGGTGCTGCGGGTGGGGACGGCCGTACGCGCCTGGAGGACCTGCTGCGGCAGGCCGAAGCCGAGGCAGAAGCACGGGGGCGGCAGGCGAGCGAGGAACGAGCGGCCCGTTCGGACGAAGCGCCGACGGCGGCAGCGCCGACCGACCGTGACATGAGCCCTGCCGCCGCCCCCGACGCCGAAGACGAAGACGCGGTCGCCCGTGAGCAGCGGGCGTTCGCCGCCCGGCTGGGTGAGTTCCGCCGTACGGCCGTGATCGTGCCGACGCTCGACGGCGACCTGATGACCGCGACCTACGGCGGCATTCGCTGGATCTACGCCTTCAGCGACAGACAGGCCCTCGCCCGCTTCGCCGTCGCCGCAGGCTGGGAGCCGCCGCCCGCGGACGGCCTGGAGTTCCTGACCGTGTACGGCGCCCGGCTGCTGGACGTGGTGGTCCCGGCGACCGGTGAGCCGACGGGCGTGGCTCTGGACGTCGCGGACGCGGAGACGGGCGGCTGCGTGATGTTCCCACCCGTACGCGGCATCGTCCCCGACGAGGCGGCCGTGGACGGCACCAACGGTGAAGCACTCGCGACACCGGGGGAGGCCACGGCATGAGCGGCGAGCAGCCCGAGATGAGCGACGAGCTGAAGGACCTCCATGTCTCGCCGTCGGCCATCAAGAAGATCACCAGCGGCATCAACGGTGCCATCGACGAGCTGCAGGCCATCGGTCAGGCGGGCGCCGCCGAGGTCGGCCGCGGCTTCTCCGAGCTCGCCCTGACCGGCATGGAAACCGGCTACGCCGACCTCACCGCGAAGTTCGAGACGTTCTGCGAGCGCTGGGAGTGGGGTGTCCGTTCCCTCGTGAAGGAGGCCCTGGACCTCGCCGAGGGGGCGGGCCTCTCGGCGGGCCTGATGCACGAGGCGGACGGCTACGTCCAGGGCACGATGAAGGTCGGCTGGACGGCGGCGATGGGCAACCCTCACCTGTCCGAGGAGGACGCCGAGAAGCGCGGCTGGGGCCAGACCCTCGAGGACAACCCGATCCACAACCTCGCCAACCCCGACTACAGCGCCGAGTCCATGCTGCAGGCCGGACAGGACGCCGAGGACACCTGGAAGGCGACGGCGCACGACCTCACCACGGACGGGATGATCGGCGGCCAGCACAGCGCGTTCGCGCAGCTCGCCGGTTACGGGGACGAGTACCAGGCAGCGGCGGACGACGCCTTCGGCCCGGATCAGAAGGCCGACGACGGCAGCGCACACGGGGAGAGCGGCGAGCGCGGCGAGGGCCGCACCGAGCACGGGGGAAGCAACAGCTGATGGGCTGGGACGACTGGATACCGGACGGCGTCAAGGACGGGGTCAACGATGTCGCCGACACGGTCGGTGACGCGTACGAGGACGGCCAGAAGGCCATCGGCCAGGGCATCGACCACTACAGCGGCCGGCTGGCGGACACCATGGACGACGCCGGCTGGGGCAGCGGTGCCGACTGGGTCCGCAGCAAGGGCGACTCGGTCGCCAACCATCTCGGCGCGGAGGTCCAGGAGTGGGAACTCGGCGAGACCGAGGACCCCAAGAAGCTGGTGCACGGCAGCGCCGACAAGATCCGCGCCACGGCCAAGAACCTCAGCGACTTCCAGAAGGCGTTCGACAAGGTCGCCTCCGGGATGCGGCAGCTGGACTCGGGCGAGTGGCGCGGCGAGTCCGCCGACGCCTTCCGCAAGAAGTTCGCCATGCACCCGGCCAAGTGGGCGCACGCCGCCGACGCCTGCGAAAAGGCGTCCAAGGCCCTGTCGGACTTCGCCGAGACCGTGCACTGGGCGCAGCAGCAGGCCCAGGTGGCGATCAACGAGTACAAGAAGGGCCAGGAGGCGACCGACAAGGCGCGGGCCGCACACGCGAGGGACGTGACCGCGTACGCGAAGGACCTCCAGACCTACAAGGACGCCCAGGAGGCGGGCAAGGACCCGGGCAAGCGCCCCACCGATCCGGGCGACTTCACCCATGACCCCGGCGAGGCGCTGCGCAACGCCGCCAGGGACAAGCTGAAGCACGCCCGCAAGCAGCGCAACACGGCCGGCGCCCACGCGGTGACCCACGTGGACGCCGCCCTGGCCCACGCCCCCGCGGAGCCGGAGTTCACCGACCGGCTGGGCATGGAGGCGTACGACAAGGTCCAGGGAGCGCCGACCGAACTCCTGCACACGGCGGGCGGCTTCACGAAGGGCGCGTTCGGGCTGCTGTCCTTCGCCCGCTCGATCAGCCCCATGGACTCGTACAACGTCTCGCACCCGGCCGAGTACGCGATGACGCTGAACTCCACGGCCGCGGGCCTGGTCGGCATGGCGAACCACCCGGAACGCCTCCCGGCCGCCATCGTCGGCACGGGCTGGAGCCATGACGCGTCGGAGGCCAAGGGGCGACTCCTCTTCGACGTCGCCCTGGACATAGCCACGGGCGGCGCGGGCGCGGCCGCGAGCGCGGGGTCCCGGACGGCCAAGGCCGCCCGGCTCGCCGACGATGTCGGAGAGGGCGCGCTCCGCCGCGAGGGGCGGGATGCGGTGGAGGGCGCGGGGGAAGGGTCGGCGCGCCGGCACCTGGATGAAGTCGGCACCGACCAGACCGATACGGAGGTTCCGAATCGGGAGTCCAGAGACACGGACCCGGTGGACCTCGCGACCGGCAAGATGTACCTGCCTCAGACGGACATCGTGCTGCCGGGCGCACTCCCGCTGGTTTTCTCCCGACAGCTGGAATCCGGTCGCAGGACAGGACGGTGGTTCGGCCCTTCGTGGACAAGCACGGCCGATCAGCGGCTGGAGGTCGATGCCGAGGGCGTCGTCTTCGTCGGCGAAGACGGCCTGCTTTTGTCCTACCCCCACCCCGCCCCGGGCGTACCGACACTC
>NZ_NHSG01000023.1:0-5691 GCF_020024005.1 Streptomyces purpurogeneiscleroticus | reverse complement strand
GCTTGCTGTCCTGGACTTCGGAGAGCTGCGCCGCTCTGGGGCCGTACGACCTCGGTACCGCCGCCAGGACTCCACCTCCGGGCGCGTTCGCCCCCGGGCGTGGCCTCCGTCGTCTCCTCAGGCCGGGTCGCGGTCGTGGGGGCGGTCGCGGACCAGGAGTTGCTTGAGGATGGCGGCGGCGCGGTCGCGGGATTCGTCGGCTGCGTCCATCGCTTCCACGCAGGTCCAGTAGAGGCCGTCCTCCTCGGCCGCGCAGACGACGCTCACCAGGGCCTCGCAGACCTCGGCCAGCAGGCCGCACAGGTCCGTCAACGCGAGCTTGCTGTCCTGGACTTCGGAGAGCTGCGCCGCTCTGGGGCCGTACGACCTCGGTACGGGACACAGCACCGCCGCGCCCGAGCGGCCTCCCGCCTCGCCCAGCCTTCGCGCCTTGGCCCGCACCTCGAACGGTCCGGATATCGCCAGGAGGCTGCCGACCGCCTCCGCCAGGGCCTGCGCCTGCCACGCCTCTATGACGATGTCCTGGACCGTCCGTGCCTGGGCCAGACCGTGCCTACTGGCCGCGATGATCCGCACCGCATCCATGCACGACCCCTTCCCTTGCCTCGTCCGCTGCCTTGCGCACACCTGTCACTACCCAGAGTGAACTGGAACCGCCGAAAACGCTAGAGTAATTCGCAAATCTGTGGACAACTAAGGCGAGTTTGCGAGATCCATCACTCCGGAGAGTGACGGTCGGGGCGATTCGCGGGGAATCGTTCCTCATTGCGCTCGATCTTCGCGGCGAGCGCGGCCGCCGCGTCGATGCCCAGTACGCCGCAGAACTGGAGCAAGTACGCCAGCACATCCGCCACTTCGTCCTCGACGCGCGCCGCGGACGCCGGGTCGGTCATGATCTTGGCGGACTGTTCCGGAGTCAGCCACTGGAAAATCTCGACCAGTTCGGACGCCTCGACGCTGAGCGCCGCGGCGAGGTTCTTCGGGGTGTGGTACTGCTGCCAGTCCCGGGCCGCCGCGAAGTCGGCCAGCCGGCGCTGCAGGGTCTGAAGATCTTCACTCATGCCCCCAGGTGTAGCACCCCGACCTCCGGCAGCCGGGCGGCGGCCGAGGCGTCCGTCACCGTCCCCAGCAGCCGGATGTGGCCGCGCGCCGCCATCCGTACGGCCAGCGCGAACAGCTCGGCCGACTGCCGCCGGTCCAGGCAGCGGTCCAGCCCGTCCACCACCACGGTCAGCACCTGACGGGCCGGCAGCACCTCGGCCACCGGGTCGACGGCCAGCACGCCGGGGCCGGTCAGCAGCACCAGCGCCAGCGCGAGATAGCGCAGCTCGCCGTCGCCCAGCCAGTCCACGGGGAGCGCCCCGCGCGCGCCGCCCCGCTCCAGCACGGCGCGGGCCGCCGGCACGTCAACCGGCACGTCACCCTGTACGCCGCCCGCCCGGCCCGCGTCCCGCCGTGCGCCGGGCTCCGCGCGAAGCCCCTGTACCGGGCCCGGGCAGCCGGCGCGTACCGCGTCGACGAGCGCCGCGTGGCGGGTGGCGCACTCCCGGCCGGTGCGCTCCAGTACGGCGGCGAGGTTGCCGCAGTCCGGCCGCAGCCGCGCGCCTTCGGAGGCGTCCGCCGCGCCCGCCCCCGAAGACGTGCCCGACCCGGGACCGGCTCCCCGGGCCGTCGCACGTACCGCTTCGGGGCGCGGGTCGCAGAGGAAGGAGGAGCGCAGGGCGATCAGGGTCTGTTCGGCGGCGGCCAGCACCAGGCGCTGGCCCGCCGTCGTGCCCGCGACGCGCAGCGGCAGCAGGGCGGTGCCCAGCCGGTCGTCGGGGAGCGGCGCGCGGGTGACGGGGGTGGCACCGGCGGTGTGCCACGCGGCCTGCACCGTGCGGCGGCCGGGGTCGGTGAGCGCGGTGGTGAACAGTGTCCGCCCGCCGCCGGTGAGCCGTTCGCCGGCGATCCGCAGCTCCGGTTCCGTCTGGACGGCGACGTCGAGACGCGTGGGGCCGGCCGGTCCGTCGACCGTGCAGCCGAGGCGGAAGCCGCGCCGCCCCTGGGCGTCCGGCGCGGCCCGGTCCGGTACGCAGGCCGCGGCACCGCCCGGTACGGCGGCGAGCGCCCGGTCCAGCGGTTCGCCCGCGCCGAGCCGGACGAGCAGTCCGTACGCCTGGAGCGCGCTGGACTTGCCGCTGCCGCTCGGGCCGGCGAGCAGCGTGAGGGGGCCGAGCGGGTAGGTCGCGCCGCGGTGCGACTTGAAGGCGGACAGGCGCAGCTCGGTGACGAGCGGGCGGGGCGGGCCGCTCGCCTCAGCCGGATGGGGCGGCTCGCTCGCTTCGGCGAGGCCGGGCGGGCCGCTCGCCTCGGCGTTCGGGTTCGCGCCCGCGTCCACAGCCACGGCCGTGGCCGCCGGCGTCGCGTCGTCCGTACGGCTCCAGGGGTCCATGCCGGGAACGCTAGAGAGCCGGACCACCGGAGAACCGTTACGCCGGACGGCCGTTCCTACGAATGGGGGACGCCGGCGCTGCGCCTACGGGCGCGGCGCCGCCCCCGCCCGCGGTTCGTCGACCTCCGTGCCGATCGGGGCGAGCAGGAAGACGTTGGTGTCGACGCGGTGCATGCCGCTGCCGATGCCGAAGACGACGCCGCTGGAGAAGTCGAGGATGCGCTTGGCCACGTCCGTGTCGGCGCTGCTCAGGTCGAGCAGTACGGGCACTTGCGCCATGAGGTGCTCGGCGACCTCGCGGGCGTCGGCGAAGGTCTGGACGCGGATGACGATGAACCGCCGGGATGCCTCGCTCGGTTCGTCGTCGGGAAGGGCTCGGTGGTCGGGCCACGAGGGCCACTCGCGGCCGCCGCGCAGCGGGACGACCTCAGCGAGGCCCTCCCACTGTTCGTCGGTGGCGTCGGGGCGGGTCACCGGATCACCTCGCTCGCAAGGGCGCTGGGCAGCTGCGGTATCTGCATCGAGCAATTCTAGGGATATACATACAAACCTGACGGGGCATGACACGCGTTCGGCGTCACCCGTTGCCTACATCCTGCACCATGACGCCTGGCCAGCGCATACTCTGCGACATTTGTCCGACCCTTGCGGACCGGAAAGGAACGACCCTGAACACCCCCTTCGCGGAGGCGCTCTCCGCGGTACTGCTCGTCCTTGTGCTCGTCTGCGCGGTCGTACGGCCGTTCCGGTTGCCGGAGGCGGCCGTCGCGGTGCCGGCCGCCGGCGTCGTCCTCGCGACCGGGGCCATCCCACTGGCGCACGCGCAGGAGGAGGCCGCACGGCTCGGCCCCGTGATCGGCTTTCTCGCGGCCGTACTGGTGCTGGCCCGGCTGTGCGCCGACGAAGGGCTCTTCGAGGCGTGCGGTGCCTGGATGGCGCGGGCGGCGGCGGGCAGCCCCCGGCGGCTGCTGGCCGCCGTCTTCGGCCTCGCCTCGGCGATCACCGCGGTACTGAGCCTGGACGCCACGGTCGTGCTGCTCACCCCGGTCGTCTTCGCCACTGCCGCCCGGCTGGGCGTCCGGGCACGGCCGCACGTCTACGCCTGCGCCCACCTGTCGAACACGGCCTCTTTGCTGCTGCCGGTGTCCAACCTGACGAACCTGCTCGCGTTCGCGGCGAGCGGGCTGAGCTTCACCCGGTTCGCCGCGCTGATGGTGCTGCCGTGGCTGGTCGCCATCGGTACCGAGTACGTGGTCTTCCGGCGCTGCTTCGCCGCCGACCTCGACGCGGAGACGCCCCCTCCGGCTGCCGCCGAGCCGCCGGACGTACCACTGTTCGCGCTGGTCACCGTGGTCTGCACACTGGCCGGTTTCGTGGTCGCCTCCGCGCTCGGCATCGACCCGGCGTGGGCGGCGGCGGCCGGCGCACTGGTGCTCGCGGCGCGCACGCTCGCCCGCCGCCGCACCACCGTCCGCGCCGTCCTGGGCTCGCTCTCGCTGCCGTTCCTCGCCTTCGTGCTGTCGCTCGGCATCGTGGTGCGCGCGGTGGTCGACAACGGGCTCGCCGACGCGCTCGGCCGGCTGGTCCCCGACGGCACGTCGCTGCCCGCGCTCCTCGGCATCGCCGCACTGGCCGCCGTACTGGCCAACGTGATCAACAATCTCCCCGCGGTACTCGTCCTGATCCCGCTGACCGCGCCGGGCGGCCCCGGCGCGGTGCTCGCGGTCCTGCTCGGCGTCAACATCGGGCCGAACCTCACCTACGCGGGGTCCCTGGCCACGCTCCTGTGGCGACGCATCCTGCACGCGCACGACACCGATGTGCTGCTCAAGGACTTCACCCGGCTCGGCCTGCTCACGGTGCCCGCAGCGCTGTCCCTGTCGGTGGTGGCCCTCTGGGGCGCGCTGCGCGTCATCGGGGGCTGAGCCCCCGCGCCAGGAGTTCCGCCAGGTGCGTCCCCCGCCGTCCGGCCAGGTCGGCCAGCTGGGTACGGCAGCTGAAGCCGTCCGCGAGGAACGGGGTGCCGGGGGCCGAGCGGCGTACGGCCGGGAGGAGGGCGTGTTCCGCGACGGCCACGGAGACGTCGTGGTGGCCGCGTTCGACTCCGAAGTTACCGGCCAGGCCGCAGCAGCCGCCGAGGCGTTCGACCTCCGCGCCTGCCCCGGCGAGCAGCGCAGCGTCCGTGTCCCAGCCCATGACGGCGTGGTGGTGGCAGTGCGGCTGAGCGACGGCCGTGGTGCCGGTGAGGTCGGGGGGCGACCAGCCGGGGGTGGCGGTGAGCAGCTCGGCGAGGGTGCGGGTCGCGGCGGCGACCTCGCCCGCGGCTGCCGCCTCGTCCGCCCCGACCGCTTCCGTCCCCGCGGCCCCGTATGCGCCGCGCCCGCCCAGGAGTTCCGCCGCGTCCGCGCGCAGTACTCCCGTGCAGGACGGTTCGAGGCCGACGACCGGTATGCCCGCGCGTACGTACGGGAGGAGAGCGCGGACGGTGGCGCGCACGCGGGCCCGGGCGGCGTCCAACTGGCCCGTGGTGATCCAGGTGAGGCCGCAGCACACGGGGCGCTCGGTGACCCTGACGCGGTAACCCGCGGCCTCCAGTACGGCGACCGCAGCCTGGCCGGTACCGGGTGCGAAGGCGTCGGTGAAGGTGTCGACGAAGAGGAGCACGTCACCGTGGGGCGCCTCGCTGGGCGCCGCACGGTCCGCGAACCAGCGGCGGAAGGTCGTAGCCGCGAAGGGGGGCAGCGACCGGCGGGCGTCGACGCCTGCGCCCCAGGTGAGGAGCGGATGCAGCAGCCGGGAGCGCAGCGCTGCATTCGCGGCGCGTGCCGCCCCCGGTATGCGCGCGGTCAGTCGCGTCCAGCGGGGCAGCCACCCCAGCGCGTAGTGGCTGCGGGGGCGCAGGCGGCGGAGTCCGCGCCCGTACCTCTGGTGCAGTGCCTCCGCCTTGTACGCGGCCATGTCGGTGCCCGTGGGGCAGTCCGAGGAGCAGCCCTTGCAGGCGAGGCAGAGGTCGAGCGCTTCGTGGAGGGCGGGTGAGCGCCAGCCGTCGGGGCCGAGGGCGCCGGAGACGACGTCCTGGAGGACGCGGGCGCGGCCGCGGGTGGAGTCCTGCTCCTTTCGGGTGGCGAGGTAGCTGGGGCACATCACGCCGCCGGTGGCGGTGGTGTCGGCGCGGCATTTGCCGACGCCGGTGCAGCGGTGCACGGCGCGCGAGAGGTCGCCGCGGTCGGCGCTGTGGGCGAGGGCCAGGGTGGGGA
>NZ_NHSG01000022.1:0-5694 GCF_020024005.1 Streptomyces purpurogeneiscleroticus | reverse complement strand
GGGCGGGGGCCGTGGGGCGCGCGGTGCGGTCCGGCTCGGGGACGCCCTGGCGCACCGCGTCGAAGTCGACGGTCGCCGAGGCGTCGGCGATGTCCGCGACGATCTTCAGGCCGGTCCACAGCCCAGTGGCGCGGGACAGCGCGACGGCGTGCAGCCCGAATTCAATGATCTCCGCGACGGACCCGGGCGCGAGGACGGGCATCGCCAGGCTCTGGCACATCCGCTCGCAGGAGCTGGGCACGGTGGAGGACTTGCAGCCGGGGTCGTCGCCGATCCAGGCGACCGCCCCGCCGAGCGGCGCGGTACCGGCGAGGGTGGCGTGCCGCATGGCATCGGCCGCACGGTCCAGGCCGGGATTCTTGCCGTACCAGTAACCGGTCACGCCTTCGTGCCGGCGGCCCGGCACCTGGCCGAGCATCTGGGTGCCGGCCACCGCCGTGGCGGCCAGCTCCTCATTGACGCCCGCCTGGAAGACCACGCCGGCCTCGTCCAGGAAGCGGGCCGCGCGCCCCATCTCCAGGTCGACGCCGCCCAGCGGCGATCCCTGGTACCCGCTGACGAAGGCCCGGGTGTCGAGGCCGCGGGCCTCGTCCAGCCGGCGCTGCTCCAGCGTCAGCCGTACCAGTGCCTGAACGCCCGAGATCAGCGCGCGGCCGTCGGTGGCCGTGTACTTGTCGTCGAGCGACACCGCAGCGGGTGTGGTGCTCACGCAAGCCTCCTCGACATCGTTGTGAAGGGGGACATGGAAATGAGGTGGTGACGAACGGCCCACAGCACAGCAACACGAAGCGGAACGCACAAGACTCGGCACAGAACTCGCCGTCAACGCGCAAACTATTTACGAATGATCAGCTCCGGCATACATTCCTTTGCATGACTGAGGTCGACGACATCGATCACCGCCTGCTGCGGCTGCTGCGCGAGGACGGCCGCCGGACCTTCTCCGAGATGTCCGCCGAGGTGGGTCTCTCGGTCGCCGCGGTCAAGCGGCGCGTGGACCGGCTCAAGGACATCGGGGTCATCACCGGCTTCGCCGCGCAGATCGACCAGAGCAAGCTCGGCTGGGGCATCGAAGCCTTCGTGGAACTGCGGTACGCCGGCACGACGCGGGTCAACGAGATCGTCCGCTCGGCCTACAACGTCCCCGAAGTACAGGCCGTCTTCACCATCGCCGGCGATCCGGACGCCCTCATCCAGGTCAGGGTGCGCGACATCGCCCATCTGCAGCAGGTCATCGACGGCCTGCGCAGCGCGGGCCGGGTCACGGGCACGAAGACGCTGATGGTCCTGGGGTCGTGGAGCCGGACCTGAGAGCCTGTGCTCTGTCGGTCACGCTCGCCGCTGCTCCGGCGGTCACGCCTCGCCGCCGAGCCGCTGTACGGCGTCACGTGCGCAACGTGCCGCTTCGCGGGCCTGTTCGGCCCGGCGCCGGTGGCCGTCCGCGGCATCCGGGTACTTGGCCACGAGGCGTTCGTAGCGACGGGCGGCCTCGTCCTCGGCGTCGGCCAGCGCGACCGCCGTCGCGAGGAACCGCGCGCGCAGCCGGGCCACCACGTCGTCAGAAACCGCGCCCGGCGGCTCTTCGGTGCGGTCCGCTGCTGCCTGCCGCTCCGAAGCCCTGAGCTCACGGTCGACGGCTTTCTGTTCCCGGTCGTCACTGGCGTCCGCGCGGCGCAACGCGGCGTGGCTCCGGTCGAGGCCCGCGGCGGACGCGTCGAGCCGGGCGCGGTTCCGCTCGACCGCCTCGTACGACCGCTCCCGCTTGCCGACCGACACCATCCCCATCCGCTGTGCGTGGTGGTCCAGCCGGCTTTCCAGCTCACGGAGGCGCACCTCCCGGTCGTCCGCGGCGCGCTCCCGGCCGTCGGCGAGGCGTTCCCGTTCATCGGCCACGCGTTCGCGCTTGTCCGCGACGCGGTCCCGGTCATCGGCATGGCGGTCACGCTCGTCCGAGAGGCGGTCCCGTTCATCGACCCGCTCCGCGCGTGCGTACCCGTCGCCCTGCTGGGCTCCTGCTGTGTCCGACAGCTCGCTTCCCATGCAACCAGTATGCGTCGCTCCGCCGTCCGCCGGGCTTCCGTCCGGCACGTTCGGGACGCGGCTCGCCACACTCAGGGCATATGTACGGATTGGTGTCACCCGTCCCCGGGAAGCCGTGGGTACATGGCACAGGATCACACGCAGGCCCCGGTTCTCGAAGCGCTCGCCGACTACCACGAGCTCGGCCGGCTCTCCTTCACGCCACCCGGCCACAAGCAGGCCCGCGGCGCCGATCCCCGGGTCCGCGAGGTGCTGGGCGACGCCGTCTTCCACGGTGACGTGCTGGCCAGCGGGGGCCTGGACGACCGGCGGACCTCGGGCCGGGTGCTGGAGCGCGCGGAGAACCTGATGGCCGACGCCGTGCACGCGTCGCACACCTTCTTCTCCACCTGCGGCAGTTCGCTGTCCGTCAAGGCGGCGATGCTGGCCGTCGCGGGGCCGCACGAGAAGCTGCTGATCGGCCGGGACGCGCACAAGTCCGTGGTGTCCGGTCTCATCCTCTCGGGCGTCAACCCGGTCTGGGTGGAACCGCAGTGGGACGCCGACCGGCACCTGGCGCACGCGCCCTCGGCCGAGGCGTACGAAGCCGCCTTCGACGCCTGCCCGGACGCCCGCGGCGCGCTGGTCACCAGCCCCACGCCGTACGGCAGCTGCGCCGACATCGCGGCCATCGCCGAGGTCTGCCACCGCCGCGGCCGGCCGCTGATCGTGGACGAGGCGTGGGGCGCGCACCTCCCCTTCCACCCCGATCTGCCGTCCTGGGCCATGGACGCGGGCGCCGACGTCTGCGTGACCAGCATCCACAAGATGGGCAGCGGTCTGGAGCAGGGGTCGGTGTTCCATCTGGGCGGCGACCTGATCGACCCGGCGCTGCTCAAGTCCCGCGCCGATCTGCTCGGCACGACCAGTCCTTCGGTACTGCTGTACGCGGGCATGGACGGCTGGCGGCGGCAGATGATGCTGCGCGGCGAGGCGCTGCTCGGCCACGCGCTGGAGCTGGCGGCGGAGGTGCGGACCGGGATCGAGAAGATCGACGGGCTGCACGTCAACGACCGCTCGGACTTCTGCGGACCCGGACTCGGGCACGACTTCGACCCGCTGCCCGTGGTGATCGACGTCAGCGAGCTGGGCACGACGGGGTACCACTGCGCCGACTGGCTGCGCGTGCACCGCGGCATCGACGCCCACCTCTCCGACCACCGCCGGATCAGCACACAGATCACGCACGCCGACGACCGCTCCACCGCCGACCGGCTGCTCGCCGCGCTGCAGGACCTCGGCCGGGCGGCGCCGGAGCTGCGCCCGGCGCCGGAGATCGAGATCCCGCCGCCGGCCACGCTGCGGCTGGAGCAGGCGTGTCTGCCGCGGGACGGGTTCTTCGGGGCGACGGAGGACGTGCCGGTGGCCAGGGCGGCCGGGCGCATCGCGGCGGAGATGCTGACCCCGTACCCGCCGGGCATCCCCGCGGCGCTGCCCGGCGAACGGCTCACCGAGCCCGTACTGCACTATCTGCGAACCGGCATCGAGGCGGGCATGAACCTGCCGGACGCCAGGGACACCACACTCGGCACGGTCCGGGTGCTGCTGGAGGAGACGCACCCGTAGGCGGGAGGAGACGCACCCGTAGGTGGGAGGAGACGCAGCCGTAAGTGGGAGGAGACGCAGCCGTAGACGCGCCTCGTAGCGCGGGGGGGGCGGCGCGTGTCCTCAGATGCCTTCCGTGACCGTGAAGAGGCCGCCCTCCTGGTCGCGGAGGGTGGAGCGGTGTCCGCCGCCCTCGGTATCCACCGGCGGGGAGACGACCGCGCCCCCGGTCGCGACCGCTGCCTCGGCGGCCGCCTTCACGTCCGGTACGCAGAAGTGCACGTGCCAGCGGGGCCGGACGTGCGGGTCGGGGGCCGACTCGATCGCTCCCCCGCGCAGCTCGGCCACCGTGTGATCGCTTTCGCGCACGATCACCCGCTCCTGCTCGTACGCCACGTCGCAGCCCTTGCCCTCCTCGGCCGCCCACTGCAGGACCTCGGCGTAGAAGATGGCGGCGTCGAACGCGTCCCGCGTCCGCAACTCCAGCCAGGCCGGCGCACTGCCCTGGCCGACGGACCAGCCGGCGGGGACGCGCCCCTCCCAGATCCCGAAGGTGGCACCGTCCCGGTCGGCGGAGATCGCGGCGCGGCCGGGCCCGAAGGAGCGGGGGCCGACGGCGACCGTGCCGCCGCGCTCCCTGATCCGGGCGGCACAGTCGTTCGCGTTCGCGACGGCGAAATAAGGGGTCCAGGCGACGGCGACGTGCAGGGCACCCGCGAGCTCGCCCAGGCCCGCGACCGGGTTGCCGTCCATGAAGGCGACGGAGAACTCCTCGCCCAGCGCCCCGGGCCGGAAGGTCCAGCCCAGTACCGCGCCGTAGAACTCCTCGGCCCCCCTCAGGTCGCGCGCGCTCAGGCTGACCCAGCACGGAACTCCTGGCACAGGTTCGGTCGACGCCATGCTGGACGTCACTCCTTTCGCTCCGGCCGGGCTGCCCCGCACCGGCCTCCCGCTCCGCGGCGCACGGGGCCCGGGCCCGGGCCCGGCCTGATCCGTTCGCCCCACAGTGTCATCCGTGCGCCGGGGACACGCGTGGACGACACCCCGGTACCTCCCGTCCGAAACCGCCGGACGCGCGGACCGCGGGACGGATCCGGTGCTCGGGCGCTCAGCGCACCGGCACTCCCGAGGCTACGCCTGCGAGCGGAAAGCGGCAGGCCACCCGGTGTCCGGGCGTCACTGGCCCGGCGGGGCGGCGGCCCGGCGGGCGGCGGCCCGGCCGCGGTGGCACGGCCGCGGTGGCACGGCCGCGGTGGCACGGCCTGCGGATCGGGACATCGGCCGTGTCGAGAAGGCCGCGCGTGTACGGGTGCAACGCCGGCCGAGCGCGGCATCGGCGAGCCCGGTCTCCACGAGCCTGCCGAGGCGCACATGAGCTTGCCGAGGTGCCTCGGCAAGGATTCCGAGGGCCCGGATCTCACACCGGTACTCCCCCAGCTACTCCCCAGCTACTCCCCCAGCGCTGATCAATCGGCTGCCGCCTGTTCAGCGGTCGTCGGAGTCGTTGCGCCGGGCGCTGCACCGCGCGCACACCGGCAGCACGAACCAGCACAGAATGAACCACACGAACATGCCGCCCACCAGCCACAACGCGCCGGTGCCGTGCAGCGCGACCCGCAGGATGAGCAGCATGGCCGACACCATCGTGCACAGCAGCAGCACCAGCCCGAGGACGGTGAGGCGGGAGGCCCACGTCACGGTCTGCGGCTTGAGCCGGTGCCCCGTCACCAGCCGGTGCAGTGACACCGGGCCGATGAGGGCACCGGTCGTCGCGGCGCCGAGCACGACCGTGACGACGTAGATGTCCCGGCCGAGGTCGTCCAGGCGCGCGAAGCCGGGCTGGAAGACGACAGTGAGCAGGAAGCCGAAGAGGATCTGTACGCCGGTCTGCGCGACACGCAACTCCTGGAGCAGCTCGGCCCATCGCCGGTCCGCCCGCTCCTCAGGGGTCTCGTGCCGGCCTCTGACCAGGCCGTCCGGCCCGCCGTCCTCGGTCATCGGTCCGGCTCAGTCGGGCGGCTCCGGCGCGGGGGCGCCGGGCGGGGTCTCCGGCTGCTCGTCCGGGGGCGC
>NZ_NHSG01000021.1:0-5639 GCF_020024005.1 Streptomyces purpurogeneiscleroticus | reverse complement strand
CCGTAAGGGGGTCGGGCAGGGGATCCGTGAGGGGATCGCCCATCGGAGCCGGCGCCGGCCGCTCCTGCTGCGTCGGCTGCTGCGGCTGCTGCGGCTGAGCCTGCTGCGGCTGCTGCTCCTGGGCATGCTTCGGCTGCTGCGGCTGAGCCTGCTGCTCCCGCTGCGGCGGCAGCATCCGCTGGCCGCGCGTCGGCAGCGCGTTGGAGTTCGCCTCGGCGACCGAACCCGGCAGGGTCGGCCCGGTCTGCACCGTGCCCGGCTGCGCGGCCGCGGCCGGCGTCGGACGGGTCGGCAGGATGGACTTCGGCAGGACCACGACGGCGGTGACGCCGCCCTGCTGCTGGTCGCGCAGCTGGACGCGGACGCCGTGCCGCGCGGCGAGCCGTACGACGACGTACAGGCCGAGGCCGAGCGCCTCGTCGACCGTCTCCGAGGACGTCGCGGTCTCCGGGTCCGCCAGGCGCTGGTTCAGCTCCGCCATCCGCTCGGCGGTCATCCCTATGCCCTGGTCCTGGACCGAGAGCATCAGCTCGCCGCTCTCCAGCAGCCAGCCGGAGAGCTCGACGTGGGCGTCCGGCGGCGAGAACGCCGTGGCGTTGTCCAGCAGCTCGGAGACGAGGTGGCTGACGTCGTCGGCGGCGAAGCCGGCGATCTGGGAGTGCGGCGGCAGCGACTGGATGCGCACCCGCTCGTACCGCTCGATCTCGCTGATCGAGGCGCGCAGCACGTCCAGCAGCGGCACCGGCACGGCGTTGTGGTTGCTGTGCTCGGAGCCGGAGAGGACGAGGAGGTTCTCGCTGTTCCGGCGGACGCGCGCGGCGAAGTGGTCGAGCTTGTAGAGCGTTTCCAGCCGCTCGGGGTCCTGCTCCTTCTCCTCCAGGCCCTCGATGACGGCGAGCTGGCGCTCGACGAGGCCGACCGTGCGCATCGCGAGGCTGACGAACCGGTTGTTCACCCCGGAGCGCAGCGCGGCCAGCCGCTCGGTGAGGTCGTCGCGCTCCTCCAGCAGTACGTCGCGCTCGGCGGCCAGCCGCTTGCGGCCGCTCGCCATCCGGGCGCGCTCGCCCTCCGCCTCGGCGGCCGTCCGCGCCAGCTCGGCGACCTGCGCGTGCAACGCGTTGACGGAGCGCACGGTCTGCGCGTACTCGTCGTTGCGGCCCTTGTACTCGATGGATTTCTCGTCGGCCGGGTCCTTGGCGACCCGCGCGGCCCCGCGGCGCAGCGCGGACAGCGGCTGGGTCATCGTGCGCGCCGCCCAGATGCTGATGCCGACGGCGAGCAGCAGGCAGAGCCCGACCAGCCCGATGCGGATCTCCAGCGAGGTGACGTCGTCGTCCCGGAGCTTCGCCATCGCCTTCACCTCGGCGGTGCTCAGCGAGGACTCCACGCTGCGCATCAGGCCGACCCGCGTGGCGGTGCTGGACTCGATGCGCTTCCGGTCGAGCTGGAGGTCCAGGGGGTAGAGCCGGCGCTCGTCGGTGAGCTTGTCGAGGTAGCGCTCGGCGGTGTCGACGTCGGTGCCGTTGACCGTGCGGTCGTAGCTGTCCCGGGTGTCGTCGCCGGCGTTCTGCGCGAAGTCGGCGAGCGAGGCCAGTTCGCGTACGTGCGACTGCTGGGCCGCGGCGGACAGGTCGGTCGCCCGGCCCTCGCTCGCCAGCCCGGCGAGCAGCAGCGCGCGGGTCGCGGACGCCTGTTCGGTGGCGCGGGCGAGGAGCGGCAGGGCCTCGGCGTGCGAGCCGGCCGCGGTGGCCCGGGGCGGCACCCGGCGGGCGATGTCGGCCGAAATGGCGTCCAGTGCCTGAATGGTGGCGGTGTAGGACTTGAAGGTGGTCAGGGCGCTGCCCGCACCGGTCAGCCCCTGCTGACGGATTTTGGGCAGCGAGTCGAGCAGCTTGCCGGCGTCGCCGAACGCCGCGGTCTCCGCGGAGCTCTCCGCCGCCTCGGCGCGCAGGTCCTTGATCTGCCGGTCCACGCGGGCCCGCTGGGCCTCCGACACGCCACCTCCGGCGCGCGTCGTGCGGCCTCCCGCGACATAGACCGTCATGGCGTCGCGCTCGTCCGCGAGGGAGTGGGAGAGGGTCACCGCGCGCGCGTTCAGCTCGCCGAGGTCGACCAGCTCCTGGGAGCCGTCCACGTCCTGTGTCGCCGAGGCGATGACGGGCGTGCCGACGGCCATGACGGCGACCGCGACCACCGCCACAGCCCCTATGAGCCTGTTGCGCACGCGCGCGGGACGCCCGCCCGCGCGGTCACCGTCCGTACCGGACCTGGCCGGGCCGGCCGGTGTTCCCGGCTCCACCACGTCACCCCGAAGCCGCTTCTTCCGCACCGCTGCTCGCAATCCTGTCTCGCCTGCCCACGCCGTGTGTGGCCTTGCGGACCCGGCCGTTCTCCCCGGAAGGCGGATCTGCGGCGCGTCCTCAGCACCTCACGCCCCCGCCGGGCAGACAGTCCGGCTGTGCGCGTCGCGATGAGGGAATGGCCCCACCCATGATCCGGAATACGACCATTTCACCGGCGCCGCGCGGTGGCCCGGCAACGCCTGCCCGGCCACCTGAATGAGTGAACATCAATCGGAAGTTGACCATCAACTTCCGCTGTGGGGCGCAACAGTAGGCCATCAGCGGGCGGGTTTGGAGAACCGTCCGGGTCCTGGCAAGATGCCCGCCCGCATTTTACGGAGCGGCCCTTTGCCCCCTCCCGGGGCCGGAATTGGCGCCGTTCACGCGCCACGCCCCCGATTCACCGCATTCCGGACGCCCTTACCCGGCCCTTCCCCGGCCTCTTCCCGCCACTCCGGCATGCTTGCCCTCATGCGTATCGAACTCGCCACCGAGCCCGGCGACCCCCAACGCCCCAACGAGGACTACGCATCAGTAGCGCTGCCCGCTTCCGGGCAGGGCGGCGTCCTCGTTCTGCTCGACGGCGTGACGCCGCCGCCGGAGGACTTCGGGTGCCGCCACGACGTGCCGTGGTTCACCGCGCGCCTCGGGGGCGCGATGCTCGAACTGTCCGGTTCGCTCCGCGACATGACGCTCGCCGAAGCCCTCTCCGAAGCCATCGGACGCACCGCCACGGCCCATCACGACACCTGTGACCTTTCTCACAGGCGGACTCCGCAGGCCACGGCCATCGCCGCGCGCTGGTCCCCGTACGCCGTGGAGTACCTCGTACTGTCCGACTCGGCACTGCTCATCGAGGCACCGGACGGCACGGTCGAGGCGGTACTGGACCAGCGCCTCGAACAGCTGCCGGCCGCGGTCGGCGAGCTGCGCGCCGCGGTACGGGCGCTGCCGGAGGGCTCTCCCGAACGGGCGGCCGCGGCCCGTGAGTACGTGGCGGCGGTCGAGGCGCTGCGCAACGCCGAGGGGGGTTTCTGGACCGCGGCCGCCGACCCTTCGGTGGCGGCGCGCGCGGTCACCGGCACCGTGCCGCGCGACCGGGTCCGCTCACTGACCGCGCTGAGCGACGGGGCCGGGCGGTGGGTGGAGGTGTTCCGCGAGGGCTCGTGGGCCGACTGCCTGGGCGTGGTCCGCAAGGAGGGGCCGCAGGCGCTCATCGACCGGGTGCGGGCGGCCGAGAACGCCGACGCGGACGGGCTGGACTTCCCGCGCGGCAAGATGCACGACGACGCGGCGGTGGTGTTCGCGGAGCTGTGAGAGCGGGGCGCGGGCGGCGACGCGCTCCCGGCGTCAGCCCTGTTCCGGCTCGCCTTCCCGCGCCTCGTCCCGCTGCTCCTGCGTCTCGTCCTGTTCCGGCTCTTGTTCATCGTTCAACCGATGCAGCAGCCGCGCCAGTTCGGCGATCTCCCCGCGGTCCCAGGAGGCGAGCCGGCGGGCATACCGGTCACGCCGGGCGCTGCGTACCCGGGTGAAGCGGGCCAGCCCCTCGTCCGTGAGCCGGACCAGGACGGCACGCCCGTCGGCCGGGTCCTTCTCGCGGGCCACCAGGCCCAGGTCGTCCAGGGCCCGCAGCTGACGGCTGATGGTCGCCTTGCCGACGCCGAAGTAGCAGGCCAGTTCGGTGGCGCGCTGCTCGCCGGCCTCGGCGAGCCGGAGCAGCAGGCCGTACGCCGAGGGCTCCAGGTCGGGGTGGACCTCGCGGGCCATCTCGCCGGAGGAGGCGCGGGCGCGGCGCAGGAATACGGCCAACTCGTGTTCCAGCGACAGAAAGAGGTCGTCGATGGCGCCGGGCCGCTTCGCCGCCGCCCCGTCGGTTCCGGTGTTGTGCACGTCAGCGCCCTTTCCCGTTTTGCGGACGATGAAAGAATTTTTCAGCGGCGGCCGATTCCGCAGCTGAGCCAGTATTTCGCAGGATTAGACCAACGGAATCATCCGGTCCCTCTTTCCGCGTCTGTTCTACGCGCGTATCGTCCTTTATGGCATGACCACACCAAGTCAGCCCCTTCCCTCCCAGGTCCCACCGAGATCTACGGAGTCACGTATGTGCGTGCACAGATCCGGCCCGGCCCGCCACCACCGGCGCCCCACCGCCACGGTGGCCGCAATCCTCCTCACCCTGCTCGCCCTGCTCTGCGGCACCGTCGGCACCGCGACCGCCGCCGGGCCCGCCGCCACCCCCGGCACGGACGCGCCGGAGCCCACCCATCCCGGCCAGGACTGGGCCGGCTCGCAGGTCGCCAAGCACGAGGGCGGCACCGGCGCCCCCGTCGCGCCGTCCGTCCAGGCGTCCGTGGAAGGCGTGGACGTCAGCGGCCACCAGGGCAACGTCGCCTGGTCGACGCTGTGGAACAGCGGGGTGAAGTTCGCCTACGTCAAGGCGACCGAATCCACCAGCTACATCAACCCGTATTTCGCTCAGCAGTACAACGGGTCCTACAACGTCGGCATGATTCGCGGCGCCTACCACTTCGCGCTCCCGAACACCTCGTCCGGCGCCGCCCAGGCCAATTACTTCGTGGACCACGGAGGCGGCTGGTCCAAGGACGGCAAGACGCTGCCCGGCGCGCTCGACATGGAGTACAACCCCTACGGCGCCACCTGCTACGGCATGAGCGCAACCGCCCTGGTGAACTGGATGAAGGACTGGTTCGCCACGTACAAGGCACGCACCGGACGGGACGCGGTGCTCTACACCTCCACCAACTGGTGGAAGCAGTGCACGGGCAACTACGCGGGCTTCGGCAGCACCAACCCGCTGTGGATCCCGCGGTACGGCTCCTCGGTGGGTGAACTCCCGGCCGGCTGGGGCTTCCACACCATCTGGCAGTACACGTCCACCGGGCCGACCGTGGGCGACCACAACCTCTTCAACGGCGCGTACGACCGTCTCCAGGCGCTCGCGAACGGGTAAGAGGCCGACAGGGCTCCCCCACCGTGCCGCGAGGACCTGCGCCGGCCCCCTCCCGCAGGCCCTCGCGGCACGGCGCCCTGTCTCCCCCTCCTCCTTGCGCGTCTTCGAAAGAGGCTCCCCCCTATGCGCATACGCCGGTGCATCACGCTGCTCTCCACGCTCTGCACGGCCCTCGCGGTGGCCGTGCCCGCCTCCGCCGCATCCCTCGCGTCGGGCCCTGGCGAGCCGTCCGGTGCGCACCACCACGATGTCGCCCCGGCCGACCGTGACGCCGTGCGCCTCGGCTGTCGCGGTGAGGTGTTCCTCGGTGATCGCAAAGCCGTCGG
>NZ_NHSG01000020.1:0-5665 GCF_020024005.1 Streptomyces purpurogeneiscleroticus | reverse complement strand
ACCCCACGTCCACTGACGAGGCACCGCCCCCGACCGAGGCGCCTGCCGCCGACCATCCCCTCGGGGGCCCGAAATTGGGAGGCGGGTGGGGTGGGCGCGGCGTAGCGTGCTGCGCCATGTCGCTCACCGTTCGCGCGTTCCGTCCTTCCGACGCCAAGGCCGTAGCCGACGTACGCCGGGCCGTCGCCTCCTTCCTCGTCTGCACCCCGCAGTCAGTGGCCTGGGAGGCCGCCAACGCACCGGCCGCCCAGCACTTCCTGATCCTCGTCGCCGAACTGAACGGCCGCGTCGTCGGCGCCGCCAAGACCGGTCTCGTCCACGACAGCACCGTCCCCGGCCAGGCGGTCGCCAACCCGATGGTCCACCCCGCGCGCCGCGGTCACGGAGCCGGCCGCGCCCTGCTCACGGCCGCCGAGGAACGCCTGGCAGCCCTCGGCGCCACCCGCATCCTCGCCTGCGCCCAAGAGGACGGCCGCTCAACGGCGTTCGCCGACCGCAACGGCTACCGCCGCAGCCGCACCTCCCGCTACCTCCGCCTCGACCTGGCCCGCACTCCCCTGCCACCGCTCCCCGATCGCCTCCCTCCCGGTGTGGAACTGTGCAGCGCCGCCGACTTCGGTGCCGATCCGTACCTGCTGTACG
The DNA here is from genome assembly GCF_020024005.1 of Streptomyces purpurogeneiscleroticus. Taxonomy (NCBI): domain Bacteria; kingdom Bacillati; phylum Actinomycetota; class Actinomycetes; order Kitasatosporales; family Streptomycetaceae; genus Streptomyces; species Streptomyces purpurogeneiscleroticus. The sequence continues at coordinate 5,023 of NZ_NHSG01000020.1, read as the reverse complement.
TACTGGACGCCGAGGCCACCTCCGACGAACCGGGCGACGTACCCAGCGACGCCATGTCGTACGAGGACTGGCTCGCGCAGACCTGGGAGCACCCGGACATCGACCTCGGCCTCACGACGGTCGTGGTGGTGGACGGCGAACCGGCCGCGTTCAGCGCGGTGGCGGCCGACGGCCTCGGCCGCTGCTCGTCCGCCATGACCGGAGCCAAACGCGCCTTCCGCGGCCGCGGCCTGGCGAAGCTCGCCAAGCTGCGCGCCCTGCACGAGGCCCGGGCGGCCGGCTGTACCGAAGCCTTCACGGGCAACGACACCACCAACGCGCCCATGCTCGCCATCAACAACGCCCTCGGCTACACGCCGTACGCCACCGAGTGGCGCTGCCTCCGCGAACTTCACGGCCTCAGCGGCACCGGCCCCGCCGAAGACATTCGGAACGCGGACTGAGCAGCCCCTGCGTTCTTCACGTCCCCGCCACCCTCGTGTGCCGTCTCCCTCGTGTGCCGTCTCCCCCATGCGCCCGTCTCCTGACCTTCCCCGGCCTCCTCGCCGTCGTCCTCCTCACAGACGTTCTCCTCGCCGCCGAACTCCTCACTCGGCCGGGGACTGGCCGGCCCCGGGGCCCGCTGCGCGCGCAGAGTGGCCTTGCCGGCGCTCAGGCCGAAGCGGGCAGGACAGAGGCCGTCCATCGTCAGGCGGGTTCGCGGCCGAGGAGGGTCGCGCGGCGGTAGTACTCGTACAGGCCGTCGAAGACGGGCTTGGTGACGGTCATGGTGCGCTCGTCGTCTCCGGTCATGGACAGGCCGCGCAGGACGACGTCGAGGCCGGGGGCTTCGGGGGCGTCGAAGCGTTCGTCGTCGAGGTCGGCTTCGTGGACGATCTCGGCGATGCGCTGCAGGGCCGGGTCGGCGGTGAGCTGGTAGCGGCGGAGGATGGTCTCGAAGCTGCAGTCGCCGTGGTGGTGGCCGAGGTCTGCGCCGCGCATGTCGAACGCAGTGGCGTCGTCGGGGACGTGGGCGGGGTCCGTGACGAAGACGAACGTGGCGTCGGGGTCGATGAAGCGACGGATCAGCCAGGCGCAGGCGGCGCGGTCGATGTGAATGCCGGCGCGGGTGGCCCATTTCATGTGCTCTCCTCGGTGCGCTTGCGGGTGGACTGCAGGGAGTTCACGGCCGTCTCGGCGGCGTGCCGTGCGGGCGGGGGGAAGTAGTCGCGGCGGTGGATGCGGCGCAGTTCCGCGCGGAGCCGGCGCCAGGTGCGCTGCCTTTCGTCCTCGCCAAGCGTGCGGGCCTGTTCGGCCTGGGCGATGACCTGCTCGTACTCGACTGTCCGGGCTTCGGCCATGCTCTGTGCGAGCTGTCGCTCCTGCGCGGTGCTGCCGGGCTGGGCGAGCCATACGGTGGCGGTGCCGCCGAAGTCGGTGATCTCTTCGGCGATCCAGTCGATGTGCTCGCGGGTGCGGGCGTCGGCGGGCAGGGCGATCAGACCGTCGCCGATCTGGGCGACGCCGAGCCTCTTGAGCTTGCGCCAGACGGTGATGCGCGGGGTGGAAGGCTCTCGCGGCAGCCGGTAGGAGAGCAGCACCCACTGCCCCGCACCGGCGGGCGCGGGCTGCTGCGGAAGGGTGCGCTCGGTCACCCGCAAACACCCCTGCGCCATTCAGCGTGCCATGTCACTTGCGATGTGCTCCTTGCCTGCGGTGCGCCGCACCGTGGGCGGCGGTGAAACAAAGTCTTCATGTTCCTCGTCACCAGGTCCCCTTCCCTCCGCCACCCTCGATGATGTAACCATGGTTACATCATCCGGCGGGTGGTCGGCACAGCAGGCCAGCAGATCACCAGACCAGATCTTCGACATGGACTGCGTCCCCGGTCCATACGGTCGGGATCTGCCGGACGATGCCGCCCTTGCCGCTCACAACGGACGGAGATCCCGGTGCCCGCCGCCGATCACTCCTCGCTGCCCGTATCCGAGACAGACCCGCCGGGGCAGGACACGGCCCCGAACGGTGATCTCATACCGTTCAGACAGGCGGTGAAGACCTGGTTCTCCATCTCGCTGCAGACATTCGGGGGGCCGGCCGGGCAGATCGCGGTCATGCAGCGCACCCTGGTCGAGGAAAAGCGGTGGATCGGCCAGCAGCGGTTCAACCACGCCCTGTCCTACTGCATGCTGCTGCCCGGCCCCGAAGCCCAGCAGCTCGCGATCTACATCGGCTGGCTGCTGAACGGCACCCGCGGCGGGCTGGCCGCAGGAACCCTGTTCGTGCTGCCCGGCGTACTGGCGCTGCTCGCCCTGTCCGCGGTCTACGTCGCCTTCGGCACCACCGCCGCGGTCACCGGCCTGTTCGCCGGCCTCGCCCCGGCGGTGGTCGCCATCGTCGCCCAGGCCGTGTGGCGGGTCGGCCGCCGCTCCCTGGCCCACCCGGCGCTGATCGCCCTCGCCGTGGCCTCCTTCGCCGCCCTGGCCCTGTTCGGGGTCCCCTTTCCGCTGGTGATCATCGCTGCCGCGTTCACCGGATGGCTGCTGGTCCGCTTCGCCCCGCACCTGCTCAGACCGGCAGCCGAAAACGGCAAGGACGACGGGCCCGCGCCGCTCATCCCGGACGACGCCCTGCACCACGAACCGCCCGGCCGACGGCGCGCGACACGCATCCTGCTAATGGGCCTGGTCCTGTGGGCCGTTCCGGTCGTGGCCGTCGCCGTCCTGACCGGGACGGGCAGCGTCTTCACGACGCAGGGCCTGTTCTTTTCCGGCACCGCGCTGGTCACCTTCGGCGGCGCCTACGCCGTCCTCGCCTACGTCGCCCAGCAAGCCGTCCAGCACTACGGCTGGCTCAGCGCCGGCGAGATGGTCCGCGGTCTCGCCCTCGCGGAGACCACCCCCGGACCGCTGATCATGGTCGTGCAGTTCGTCGCTTTCCTCGGCGCCTACCGCGACCCCGGCGCCCTCACCCCCTGGGCCGCTGCCCTGCTCGGCGCGCTGCTGACCACCTGGGTGACCTTCGTACCCTGCTTTCTTTTCATCTTCCTCGGCGCCCCCTACATCGAGCGCCTGCGCGGCAACCGCTCGGTCTCCGCCGCCCTCACCGGCATCACCGCCGCCGTGGTCGGCGTCATCGCCAATCTCGCCCTGTACTTCGCCGAGCACACGCTCTTCCGCACGGTCGGCACCATCACTGCGGGGCCGCTCCAGCTGGCCCTGCCCGACTTCACCACCCTGCGGCCGACGGCTCTCGCCATCACCGCGGTCGCCGTGCTGCTGATCTTCAAGCTGCGCTGGAGCGTCCTGCGCACCCTCGGCATCTGCGCCGCCCTCGGACTGGTCGCGGCTCTGACCGGCCTGCCCGGCACCTGAACCGACCACTCCGGACAAGTGCGAGGCTGCAACAAATCTTCGTCCTCTGAAGTCGCGGACAAGAAGGCAGGCAAGGACGCGCTCCGCCCGGAGCTGAAGGCGTGCCACGCCTTCAGCTCCGGGCGGCACCCCCGTGGTCCCCTCGCTCGACCGCTACGCCCGCGGCCTCCAGGACCTCGTCGACACGGTCGCCGAGCTGCGCGAGTACGGGATCGGCTTCACCACGCTGCACGAGAACCTCGACACGCCCCCCCAGGCGGCCGGCACCCTCTACAACCACATTCCGGTCCTGAAGGAATTGCGCGTCGGCGCCGTCCCCCGGCAATTCGGAGCGCCCGCGAAGTAGGCCCACCTCAGCAAGATGAATCTCAGCGGCACTTTCTGCACCTCAACTACTCACACCCGTCATCCCCCTCCATTGCCGCCGTGCGGCCGCCCGTGCTCAGCGGCAGCGTTTCCGCGCGGTCCGGGCCCGCCGGGTCGTACGCGAGGGAGTCGCCGGGCCGGTGCCAGTGCAGGAGGAAGCGCCGGCCCGTGCGGTATGCGTCCAGGCCCGCCCTGCAGTACGCGACCATGTCGTCCGGCAGCGCGTCCAGCGGGAACCAGGCCAGCTCGGAGCACTTCTCCGGCTCGCGGTTGACCGGCTCGCCGCCCGCGCCGTATGCCGCCTCGAAGAACCAACCGATCCGCGGCCGCCCGTCCGGCGCACGGTGCTGCATGACCAGCGCGACCCGCAGGTCCGACGCGGTCAGCCGCAGCCCGGTCTCCTCGGCCGCTTCCCGGATCATCGCCTCGCGGACGTCCTCACCGTCCTCGGCGTGTCCGCTGGGTGCGTGCAGCAGCCCGTCGGCGTATCCGGTGTTCGCACGGCGGGCGAGCAGTACGTCGTCCCCGCGGCGCAGGATCAGATGGACATCGATCACCTCCGTATGGCGGGCCGGCGGCGCGGGATGGACCACCAGCGCGTACCGCTCGTCCCGCACCTCCCGGCCCCACAGCGCGGGGTCGCCCGCGAGTCTCTCCAGTTGCGTGCGACGGGCCAGCGGAGCGGTCAGCCGCTCCAGCTCGGCGGCGGTGATGCCGATCGGGTCGGACTCGCCCCACCGGCCCTCGATCAGCACCAGCCGGCCGCCGGGCCGCAGCAGTCGGACCCACCGGCGCAGCACCGCCTCCGGGTCGAGCAGCGCCCACAGCAGATGCCGCACCAGTACCACGTCGAACTGCCGCTCCTCCACCGGCGGTTCGGCGGCGTCGCCGACCATCAGCCGCGCGGCCGGCGTCCGGTCCTCGGGCCGCGCCGCCGCGAACTTGGCGCGGGCCTTGTCCACCATTCGCGGCGAGCGGTCGATTCCCGTGACACGGTGGCCCTGCTCGGCGGCGAGCAGGGTCAGGCTGCCTGTGCCGCAGCCGAGGTCGAGGACGTCGGACGGCCCGGCCGGCAGCCAGTCCCGCAGCCGGTCTGCCCATGCGGCCCGGACCGCCGGATCGCGCATCCCGTGATCCGGCTCGTCGTCGAACCGCTCGGCGGCGGATTCCCAGTAACCGGCGTCGGTGACCGGCGTGTCGGTAGCCATGTACAGATCGTGACAGGCGCCACTGACAATCGCTTCGGCCTGTGGATAACCCGGTTCTTCCGGCCGGACGGCGGACGGAGGGCGGGCAGACGGAGG
>NZ_NHSG01000019.1:0-5535 GCF_020024005.1 Streptomyces purpurogeneiscleroticus | reverse complement strand
GGCGTTGACTTTTGGCACGCTGTTGAGTTCTCAAGGAACGGACGCTTCCTTTGTACTCACCCTCGCGGGCTTTCCTCCGGGCGCTTCCCTTCGGTCTTGCGTTTCCGACTCTATCAGATCCTTGCGGGCCCGATTTTCGCCGGTGCGTTTCCGCCTTTCGGCTTCTTCGCGGTTCCAACCTTACCAGATCCTTTTCAGTGATCCGGCCCCCTGCTGGAGCGGGGTTGCTTTCCGGTCCGGCCCTTTCGGGCTTTCCCTTTCAGCTTTTCCGACTTTACCAGATCCGGTCCGTGCCGTTTCCGGCTCGAATTTTGTTTCTGGTGGCCTTTGGATTGGCCTTTTGCCTTTCGGCGGCTCCGACTTTATCAGAAGCGCTTTCGTCGATTTGGTCGACCTGACGTTCCCGATAAGAGATCGGAAGGTCTCCGCCGAATTAAATTTCGGCCGGAGCGCAGTAGATGTTAGCTGTCGCGGGGGAGCTTGTCCAGCTCCCGGCAACCGTTAGAATCTACCCCCCCGAGTCGCCCGTGTCAACGGGTTCGTCGGATGAACAGGAGATTAGCAGCTCAGGGGTGTCCGGTGCACATCGGCGTCCCGAGACTCCGGAGGCTGCCGTTCAGGCGGCGGTGGGCAGGGTGGCGTCGCGGTCGGAGCGCTCGACGTCGCCGGTCTCGCCCGCTCGGGCAGCGCGGCGGCCGGGCCCGTAGACGTACGCGAAGAACGCCAGCTCAGCGACGATGCCGATGCCGATGCGGACCCAGGTCGGCAGGCCGGACGGGGTGACGAAGCCTTCGATGGCTCCGGAGACGAGGAGCACGGCGGCCAGTCCCAGGGCCACGCCCAGTGCCGCGCGCCCTTCCTCGGCGAGGGCGTTCCGTCGGGTGCGCGGCCCCGGGTCGATCACCGTCCAGCCGAGCTTGAGGCCCACTCCCCCGGCGGCGAATACGGCTGTCAGCTCCAGCAGGCCGTGCGGAAGGATCAGGCCGAGGAACGTGTCGAGGCGGCCGGCGGATGCCATGAGGCCGATGCCGACGCCCACGTTGAGCATGTTCTGAAAGAGGATCCAGAGCACCGGTACGCACAGGAAAGCGCCGAGGACCAAGCAGAGCGCGGCCGCCTGGGCGTTGTTCGTCCAGACCTGGGCCGCGAAGGAGGCGGCGGGGTGGCTGGAGTAATACGTCTCGTACTTGCCGCCCGGTCTGGTCATCTCCCGTAGGGCGTCGGGGGCCCCGATGGATGCCTGGACCTCCGGGTGCACGGCGATCCACCAGCCGATGAGGGCCGCGACCACGGTGGAGAGGACCGCGGTGGGTATCCACCAGTGCCGGAGACGGTAGAGAGCGGCGGGGAATGAGGTCGTGAAGAAGCGGGCGGCGTCGCGCCAGGACGCTTTGCGCGCGCCCGTCACGGCGCTGCGCGCGCGGGCCACCAGGGAGGTCAGCCGGCCGGTCACGGCGGGGTCCGGTGCGGTGGACTGGAGCAGCGAGAGGTGCGTGGTGGCGCGCTGGTACAGGGTGATCAGTTCGTCGGCCTCGGCGCCCGAGAGGCGGCGCTTGCGGCGTACCAGGGTGTCGAGGCGGTCCCACTCGGCGCGGTGCGCGGTGACGAAGACATCGAGGTCCATTCAGTAGCGCTCCTCGTCCCCATGTGACGGTCTTGGTCCTCATGATGAACGTACTGGGCCCATTGTCGTACCGGCTTGGCAGACTGGCGGTGCCGGCAGCGGGCGGGGACGCAGGCGAGAGGACGGCGGGGATGAACGAGCTGGTGACGGGTGAAGCGGTCGTACTCGGGCTGCGGCCTGCCAGGCTGCCGAGCCGGGCCCTGGCGGTGCTCATCGATCTCGCCGTGACCTGGACCGCCTACATCCTGATCTCCGTGGCGCTGTTCGCGGCGACGGGCTCGCTGGACTCGGCCGCGCTGGCGGCCCTCTCGGTGGCGGCGTTTCTGCTCGTACTGGTCGGGATTCCGATCGTTGTCGAGACGCTGAGCCACGGCCGCTCCCTGGGGAAGCTCGCGTGCGGGCTCCGTGTGGTGCGCGAGGACGGTGGTCCGATCCGCTTCCGGCACGCGCTGGTGCGCGGGGCGATGGGGGCCATCGAGATCGTGCTGACGATGGGCATCGTGGCGTGCATTGCCTCCCTGGTGTCGGCACGCGGGCGACGCCTGGGGGATGTGTTCGCGGGCACAGTCGTCGTACGGGAGCGGGTACCGGTGCCGCAGGGCGGGGCTGCGCTGCCGCCTCCGCCGCCGTGGCTCATGGGCCAGCTCGGGGCACTGGATCTGTCGCGCGTACCGGACAGCTGGTGGCTGACCGTACGGCAGTACCTGGCTCGGGCGGGGCAGCTGGATCCGCAGGTCGGGTGGCGGATGGCCGGGCAGCTCGCCGAGGACTTCGTGCGGTGGACGGGGACGGTGCCGCCGCAGGACGTGCATCCGGCCGCCTATCTGTCGGCGGTGGTGGTCGAACGGCAGGGACGGGAAGCGCGGCGGGCGTTCGGAGCGGACCGGTCGGCGGGAACGGACCGGTCGGGTGGCACCAATCGGTCGGCGGGAGCGGCCGCGCCGGATGCGGGGGCGGCCGGGGCCACAGCCACCGCGAGCCCCGCGGTACCCACACACCCCGCAGAACCGGCAGCACCCGCAACTCCCGCAGCGCCCGAAGCGTCGGCGTCCGCGAACGGATCGGACACCGGCCGTGCGACGGGGTTCGCACCGCCCGCCTGAGCCGACAGCGGGCAGCCGGGCCGCGGTTCGGCTCAGAGCGGCAGCTGCGGCTCAGAAATCCGTCTCGGTAGTGAAGGTCGACGGCGGGGATTCGAGGTCTTCGAGCTCGATGCCGGGGGCCGAGAGGACCACGTCGCCGGCGAGGTGGACAGCGTGCTGTTCGCCGGTCTCCAGGTCGTTGACCTGGTACTCGTCCACAGTCAGCGGGCCGTTGTCAGTGGTGTGTGCTGTCCTGTTCACCAGGGCCCAGGACTGGTCGAGCGTGCGGGGCGCGAGGACGGGAGGTGTGAAGGCCACGAGCCGGGTGCGGACGGCTCCGGAGCCGGGGGCGGGGCGCAGCAGCCGGGCGGTGGCGATGAGGAAAGCGGGGGACGCGCCGGTGAAGGAGTGGGCGGGGACGTTGCCTTCGGTGGCGTGCGTGCCGGAGGGGTCGGTACGGACCCAGGTGACGCCGTCGAGCGCGGCGCCGCGTACCTGCCAGGACGCGGCGTGGAGTTCCAGGCGGATGGGGCGGCCGAGCTCATCGAGGGTGAGGTCGACGGAGCCGGCGTGATCGCCGGAGGGGGTGGTGATCTGCGAGACGTAACGCCAGCCGGAGGGGCCGGTGGCGCAGTGGAAGTGCTCTTCACCGAGGGGGGTGTGATCGTGCGGGTCGTGCAGCGAGTAGCGGCCGCGGGGCATGGGGGTCCTTCAGTGGTTCCGTCAGGGCGTCCCGCGAAGGGGGCTGCCGACGAGGCTACGCAAGGGCCCGGACGGGCCAGGCCCCCGCCCTGGGGACGGGGGCCTGGATCAAGCGGTGGCGCAGCCGGTGGCCGTCAGTAGCGGTAGTGGTCCGGCTTGTACGGGCCCTCGACCTCGACGCCGATATAGGCGGCCTGCTCCGGGCGGAGCTCGGTGAGCTTGACGCCCAGGGAGTCCAGGTGGAGCCGGGCGACCTTCTCGTCCAGGTGCTTGGGCAGCACGTAGACGTCGGTCGGGTACTGCTCGGGCTTGGTGAACAGCTCGATCTGGGCCAGCGTCTGGTCAGCGAACGAGTTGGACATCACGAACGACGGGTGGCCGGTCGCGTTGCCCAGGTTCAGCAGACGGCCCTCGGACAGCACGATCAGGACCTTGCCGTCGGGGAAGGTCCAGGTGTGCACCTGCGGCTTGACCTCGTCCTTGACGATGCCCTCGATGGCGGCCAGCCCGGCCATGTCGATCTCGTTGTCGAAGTGGCCGATGTTGCCCACGATCGCCTGGTGCTTCATCTTGGCCATGTCCGAGGCCATGATGATGTCCTTGTTGCCGGTCGTGGTGACGAAGATGTCCGCCGTCTCGACCACCTCGTCCAGCGTGGTGACCTGGTAACCGTCCATCGCCGCCTGCAGCGCGCAGATCGGGTCGATCTCGGTGACGATCACCCGGGCGCCCTGGCCACGCAGCGACTCCGCACAGCCCTTGCCCACATCGCCGTAACCGCACACCACGGCGGTCTTGCCGCCGATCAGGACATCGGTGGCCCGGTTGATGCCATCGATCAGCGAGTGCCGGCAGCCGTACTTGTTGTCGAACTTCGACTTCGTCACGGCGTCGTTCACGTTGATCGCCGGGAAGAGAAGGGTGCCGTCACGGTGCATCTCGTACAGACGGTGCACACCGGTCGTGGTCTCCTCGGTGACACCACGGATCTCCGAGGACAGCTCGGTCCACTTCTTCGGCGACTCGGCCAGGGTGCGGTTGAGCAGCTCCAGGATGGCGCGGTGCTCGTCGCTCTCGGCGGTGTCGACGGAGGGGGCCTTGCCGGCCTTCTCGTACTCGACGCCCTTGTGGACGAGGAGGGTGGCGTCACCGCCGTCGTCCAGGATCATGTTCGGGCCGCCGGTGGGCGAGTTCGGCCAGGTCAGGGCCTGCTCGGTGCACCACCAGTACTCCTCCAGGGTCTCGCCCTTCCAGGCGAAGACCGGGACGCCCTGGGGGTCGTCGGGGGTGCCGTTCGGGCCGACGGCGATGGCCGCGGCGGCGTGGTCCTGGGTGGAGAAGATGTTGCAGGAAGCCCAGCGGACCTCGGCGCCGAGGGCAACCAGGGTCTCGATGAGGACGGCGGTCTGCACGGTCATGTGCAGCGAGCCGGTGACGCGGGCGCCGGCCAGCGGCTGCGCCTCGGCGTACTCCTTGCGGATCGCCATCAGACCGGGCATCTCGTGCTCGGCGAGGGTGATCTCCTTGCGGCCGAAGGCGGCCAGGGACAGGTCGGCGACCTTGAAGTCCTGACCGGTGGCTGCTGTCGTCATGTCGGGCTGCTCCCCGGAGTCGGAGGGTGGTTGCGGTCGGCAGTCTGCGGCGCGGGCAGGCGGGGTGTACGGGCGGGTGTACGCGATGCGGTACGCCCGGCCGCGGACATTCCTGTGATCGGTTACCCGATCGTCCGGACATGACCGTCGCCGGGGCGGACTGTCGCTCGGACGGGTCCGCCACCGGGACATACCTGTCCCCTGGCCGCAGCACGCAGTCCGTCGGAGGCCCTCTCTCCCTCGGCCGGTCCGCGGTACGGGCCGCCCGACCGCCATCAGCAGCGACGTCTGGCACTGGGCACGAATCTACACCGATCGGCCCAGTGAACCCCAGCCCCTCCCGGGTGGTGCGGCGCGTCACACACGGCGGTGCGCGGCGTGCCGTAAAGCGGGTCGGTACGTCGCGGAGTACGGCAGTGGACGGCCGCGGGCGGCTTCGGTGCGGCTGTCCCGGGTGCGGAGCGGCGCGGCGACGGCCGGGAGAAAGTGGCCCCGAGTGGTGGTGACGCGTGGGGCCTGTGTGGGTGGGTTGGAG
>NZ_NHSG01000018.1:0-5513 GCF_020024005.1 Streptomyces purpurogeneiscleroticus | reverse complement strand
CACCAAGTACCCCCATCAAGCACCACCCCGATCGGAGACCCCCGATGCGCGCAACCCTCATGTACGGCGCCGGCGACGTCCGCGTCGAAAACGTCCAGGACTCCGCCGTCAAGCACCCCACCGACGCGCTGGTCCGCGTCACCGCGTCCTGCATCTGCGGCAGCGACCTGTGGCCCTATGGCGCGATGTCCCCGGCAAACGGCCCCGCACGGATGGGCCACGAATTCATCGGCATCGTCGAGGCCACCGGCTCCGAGGTGACCACGGTCAAGAAGGGCGACCTGGTCGTCGCTCCCTTCGCCATCTCCGACGGCACCTGCGAGTTCTGCCGCGAGGGCCTGCACACCTCCTGCTCCCACGCCCAGGCCAACTTCTGGGACACCGAGCCCGCGGAGGGCGGCCAGGCCGAAGCCGTCCGCGTACCGCTCGCCGACGGCACCCTCGTCAAGCTCCCCGTCGCGGCGGACTCCGCCCTGATCCCGTCCCTGCTGACCCTCTCGGACGTCCTCGGCACCGGCTACCACGCCGCCGTGGCGGGCGGTGTCAACGAGCGCACCCGCGTCACGGTGATCGGTGACGGCGCCGTCGGCCTGCTGGGTGTCCTGTCGGCCAAGTACCTGGGCGCCGAGCAGATCATCCTCATGGGCCGCCACAAGGCGCGCACCGATCTCGGCCGGGACTTCGGCGCCACCGACATCGTCTCCGCCCGTGGCGAGGAAGGCATCGCCCAGGTCCGCGAGCTCACGGGCGGCCACGGCACGGACGTGGTCATCGAGGCCGTCGGCCACATGTCCGCATACGAGCAGGCGCTCGGGACCGTTCGCCCGGGCGGCGTGATCAGCCGTGTCGGTGTACCGCAGTACGAGGACGCGCCGATCGGCTTCGGCAGCCTCTTCCGTCACAACATCCGACTGGCCGGCGGCCCGGCACCGGTCCGTGCCTACATCGAGGAACTGCTGCCCGACATCCTCAACGGCACCATCCAGCCGGGCAAGGTCTTCGACGCCACGACCGGCCTCGACGGCGTCCCGGCCGGCTACCAGGACATGGCCGACCGCAACAGCCTCAAGGTCCTCGTCGAGCCCTGATCCACCTGATGCGAAGGCGTATGGGAGTCCCCTGAATCTGCATCGTCAAGGGACTCGGCGAGGTCGTCCACGTCGGCGTGGCCCCCGCCATCGCCAACGCGGTCTTCAACGCCACGGGCCGCCGCATCCGCGAACTGCCCCTCACCGCCGAGGCGTTGCTCTGAGCCGCGCTCCGAGCAACGCCGCGAGCACCGCCGACCCGGCCGCTCGGCTGCGACGTACGCACCTCAGTGGATGTGTGACCCGCCATTGATGTCGTACGTGACGCCCGTGAGGTAACCGGATGCGGGGCGGGCCAGGAAGGCGATGACGTCGGCGACATCGGTGACGCTGCCGGCGCGGCGCATCGGGATGTCTTCGACCATGGCGGCCTTGCGTGCCGGATCGAGCTTGCCCGCGGTGATGTCGGTGTCGATCAGGCCGGGGGCCACCGAGTTGACGGTGACGCCGGAGGGGCCGAGCTCCCGGGCCAGGGCGCGGGAGAAGCCGAGCAGGGCCGCCTTGGCGGCCGAGTACGCGACACCGCCGAAGACCCCGCCGCCGCGTTCGGCCGAGACGGACGACAGGTGGATGATGCGGCCGAAGCCGCGCTCTGCCATGCCGGGGGCCACTCGGCGGGTGACGAGGAAGCTGCCGCGGACGTTGACATCGAAGATGCGGTCCCATTCCTCGGCCGAGACGTCGAGGAAACGGGTCGGCGAGGTGATACCGGCGTTGTTGACCAGCGCCCCGACCGGTGGAAGGGCGGCCTCGACGGCGGTCATGGCGGCGTCCACCGCGTCGGGGTCGGTCACATCGGCGGCGAGGCCCAGCCCCTGCACGCCATGCGCCTGTGCCACCTCCCGCGCGGTGTTTTCGGCGGCCTCCTTGTCCACATCCAGCACGGCGATGTGGTAACCGTCGGCGGCCAGGGCGTGCGCGGTGGCACGGCCGATACCGCGGGGGGAGCCGGCACCGGTGACGATGGCGGTGCGGGGGGTGGGAGCGTCGTTCGTCGTCATGTGTACTTTCCTCAGCGGTAGTTGGGTGAAGTGGCACGAATGCCGGGGCCGGGGCAGGGGCCGGCCGTCACAGTTCTTCCCGGACACGCGCCTTGATGGCGGCCACGGACAGCCCATAGCGGTCGTGCAGGGTGGGCAGCGCGCCCGCGGCCAGGAACGCGTCGGGCAGGCCGATCGGTACGATGCGTACGCCCGCACCGGCGTATGCCAGGCACGAGGCCACGGACTCGGCCAGGCCGCCGATGACGGTGTGGTTCTCCAGGGTCACCACGAGCCGTCCCTTCGCCGTCTCGCGCAGGATCGTCTCGGTGTCCAGCGGTTTGATGGTCGGGACGTGCAGTACGGCGGCATCGATGTGGTCGTCCGCCAGTTCCTTCGCCGCGGTCAGCGCCCGTGTGGTCATCAGGCCCGTGGAAATGAACAGCACGTCGCGGCCGGTGCGCAGCTCGGCGGCCCGTCCTACTTCGAAGCGGTAGTCGTACTCGTCGAGCACGGTCGGCACGGCGCCGCGCAGCAGCCGCAGATAGGTCGGCCCCGGAGTGGCGGCCAGGGCCGGGACGGCCTGTTCGATGTCCACGGAGTCGGCGGGATCAACGATGGTCAGGCCGGGCATGCCACGCAGGATGGCCAGGTCCTCGGTGGCCTGGTGGCTGGGACCGTAGCCGGTGGTGAGGCCGGGCAGCGCGCCGACGACATTGACATTGAGGCCGGGCTCGGCGATGTCCAGGCACAGGAAGTCGTACGCGCGGCGGGTGGCGAAGACGGAGTACGTGGAGGCGAACGGTACGAGTCCCACCTCGGCCAGGCCGGCGGCGGCGCCCAGCATGGACTGCTCCGCCATGCCCATCTGGAAGAACCGGCCCGGATGGGCCTCTCGGAAGATGTGCATGTCGGTGTACTTGGCCAGGTCGGCGGAGAGCCCGACGATTTCCGGGCGCTCTTCGGCGAGCCGGGTCAGCGCGTGACCGAAGGGCGCGCGGGCAGTGCGCTGCCCTTCCTCGGCGATTGAGGCGATCATGGCGGAGGTGGTGAGCTTGCGCGGTGCGTTCGTGGCGGTGGCGGCGTTCATGCGTCGGTTCCCTTCCGGGCGGAGTGGTGGGACTGGGCCAACTGGTCGCGGGCGACCTGCCATTCGTGCTCCTCGACCCGCATGAAGTGCGCCTTCTCGCGGGTCTCCAGCAGGGGCACGCCGCGCCCGATGCGGGTGTCGCAGATCAGTACCGAGGGCGAGCCCCGGTGCGCGCGCAGGGCGTCGAAGGCGGTGACGAGCGCGTCGATGTCGTTGCCGTCCACCCGGATCGCGTGCCAGCCGAACGCCTCCCACTTCTCGGTGACGGGCTCGGTGCGCAGCACGCCCGCGGTGGGGCCGTCCGCCTGGAGGGCGTTGACATCGACGATGGCGGTGACGTTGTCCAGGCCGTGGTGGGCGCAGGCGAGAGCGGCTTCCCAGGTGGACCCCTCATCGAGCTCACCGTCGGAGAGCAGGTTGTACACGCGTGCCGTGCTGCCCTGGTGGCGCAGTCCGAGCGCCATGCCCGCCGCGACGCCGAGGCCGTGGCCGAGCGAACCGCCGGAGATCTCCATACCGGGCGTGTACGAGGCCATGCCCGACATGGGCAGCCGCGAGTCGTCGCTGCCGTACGTGGCCAGCTCTTCGACGTCCAGGATTCCGGCCTCGGCCAGCGCGGCGTACAGAGCGATGGCGTAGTGGCCGATGGAGAGCAGGAAGCGGTCGCGTTCCGCCCAACCCGGTTCGTCTGCGCGGTAGTTGAGTACGTCCTTGTAGGCGACGGCGAGGATATCCGCAACGCCGAGGGCCTGCCCGATGTACCCCTGGCCCTGCACCTCGCCCATGTCCAGGGCGTGCCGCCGGATGCGGTAGGCCGCGTCGTGCAGGGCGCTGATGCGTTGGGTCCGGTCGGTACCGCTCCCGGCGGCGGGCGCGAGGCCGGGGCTGAGGGTGGTTTCGGTGGAGGTCACTTCCCGTGCTCCTTGGTGATGAGGTGACGACGAACGCGGGGCGGGCGTCGGGATCGGTCGAGGCAGGGGGCCGCCGGTCACTGGCCCGCGGCTCCGGCAGGGGCGGATATCGCCGAAGGCGCCTCTTCGCTCTCGGCACGGAGAGCCGCTGCCCGGTCCCGTGCGCCCCAGGTCTCACGGGTCACGAACGTCGCCAGCAGTCCGAGCAGGCCGTAGAAGCTGAACAGGGCAGCGGGCCCCGCCCAGCCGGTGGCCGAGTACAGCGCCGTGGCGATCATGGGCGTGAAGCCGGAGACGACCGCGGAGAGCTGGTAGGCGAGGGAGGTGCCGGCCGTACGGGTCTTGGTGGCGAACAGCTCGGAGAACCAGGCACCCTGCACGCCTGCGAGGGCGTTCTGGCAGATGCAGTAGCTGACGATGAAGGTCAGCAGCACCAGCACCGCGCTTTCGGTGCCCACGAGCAGGAACATCGGTACGCCCCACAGCAGGGTGACCGCCGAGCCCAGCAGGTACACCGGGCGCCGCCCGATGCGGTCGGAGAGGCCGCCCCAGAAGGTGGTGGCGACTATGCCGAGGGCCGCGGCCGTCACCAGGGCGGTGAGGGAGACGGTTCCCGAGACGTTCGGCGCGGTGTCGTCGTCCAGGTAGGACAGGACGAACGTGACGGAGACGGCGTAGCCGGCGGTTTCGGCGACTCGGAGGCAGAAGGCACGCAGGACGTTGCGCCAGTCGTCGCGGAGTACCTCCAGGAGCGGGTTCTTGGCGACCTCGCCGGACTCCTTGAGCTCCTCGAACTCCGGCGACTCGTCGATCTTCAGCCGGATGAGGATGCCGACGACGATCAGTACGGCGCTCAGCAGGAAGGGGACGCGCCAGGCCCAGGAGCCGTCCAGCGTGCGCGTGCTGAGCAGGAACGCGAGGTTGGAGAGCAGCAGTCCGACGGGGAATCCGGCCTGCGTGATGCCGGTGTACAGACCGCGTTTGCGCCATGGGGCGTGCTCGAAGGTCATCAGGATGGCGCCGCCCCATTCGGCACCGAAGGCGAGCCCCTGCACGATGCGGACGATGACCAGCAGGATCGGTGCCCACAGGCCGATCTGCTGGTACGTGGGCAGACAGCCGATGAGGACGGTCGCGACGCCCATGACCAGCAGGGAGCCGACGAGGACCGGCTTGCGGCCGATGCGGTCCCCGAGGTGGCCGGCGATGATGCCGCCGAGGGGGCGGGCGGCGAAGCCGATGCCCAAGGTGGCGAACGACAGCAGCGTCGCGGCCAGCGGCTCGGAGCCGGGGAAGAAGACGTCCCCGAAGTACAGGGCGGCCGCCGTGCCGAAGCCGATGAAGTCGTACGTCTCGATGACCGCGCCGACGCCGCAGCCGACGGCCACTCTGCGGCGTTCCGGTGAACCTTCCGCCCGTGGCCGGGCCGGTGGTGGCGGGGGTG
>NZ_NHSG01000017.1:0-5508 GCF_020024005.1 Streptomyces purpurogeneiscleroticus | reverse complement strand
CCCCGCTCGCCACTGCCACCCCGAAGCCGAGCAGTGCCGTCACCCCGGGCGAGGGGAACGCGGCACCCGTAGGCGCGGCGCGCCGCTCGCGGTACCACACGAGCGCCCCGACGAGCGCCACGAAGGCGCCCAGCAGCAGCCCGAAGGCGTGCCCGGAGACAAGGGTGTTGGCCAGTACGCCGAGCGGGGTGCCGAGCACCGCGGCGCCCGCCAGCGCCCATGCCGTGCGCCGCGTGCGCGGCTCCCGCAGCTCACCGGAGCGCACATACGCGGCCGTGCCGAGCATCCCGGTGGCGACGTGCGTGACGATGGCGGTGCCCGCGACCTGGGCGGGGGAGAGGTCCGTGAGGACGAACAGGCCGATGGTCGCGAGTACTCCTCCCGGGCCCACGGCCGTGATGCCGACCCCGGCAGCCAGCCCGAAGAGCGCCAGCAGCACCAGCGTCGTGGTGTCGGGCGCCAGGCCCGTCATCGCGCTTCCCCCGGGGCGGCCGGGCCGCGGTGCAGCGTGGCGTGCAGGGCCAGCCGGTCCGCCCTGATGTGCAGCGACTCGGCGTCCACGGGGCGGCCGTCGGCGAGATGCGTGAGCCGTTCGATGGCGAAGACCGCGGCGCCCTCCTCGACGCCCAGCAGCGCCGCGGTGTCCGGCCCCGCGTTGACCGCGTGCACCGACACCTCGGCCCGGCCCAGGCGCTGCCCGGAGGTCTCCTCGATGAGCGCGAACAGGTCGCGGTGCGCGAGGTCGCAGCGGAGCAGCGGCGTCCCGATGTCGGCGGTGAGGTAGGTGGTGTCCAGGGACAGCGGGAGGCCGCCCAGCCGGCGCAGCCGCTCGACGTGCACCGCGCCCTCCCCGGGGGCCAGGCCCAGCCGCTCCGCGATGGCCGCCGGAGGCGCCGGGACGGGGCGAGCCGCCCGTACCTCGTTGGTGACCGCGCCGTGCCCGGTCAGCGTCTCCGCCAGGCCCGCCAGCCGGTCCAGCCCGTGACCGTACTTGGGCATCACGACCGTCGTGCCCACGCCCTGCTTGCGGGTGATCAGCCCTTCGTTGCGCAGCAGCGCGAGCGCCTCACGTACGGCGTTGCGCGACGCCCCGAGGTGCGCGCCCAACTCGTGTTCGCCGGGCAGCACGCCGTCCTCGTACGCGCCGCTGGTGATCCGCTGCCGGAGCACGTCGGCCAGCTGCCGGGCGCGCTCGGCGCGGGGCCGGGAGGACACCCAGGGCCCGTCGTCCCCGCCCTCCGCGCCCGGTGGTGCCGTCTCCCGCATGACCGACTCCCTTCCGCGCCGTACGGGGCGCTGCCGCTTCCTCCGGAGCCGTGCCCTCTGAAGCCTGCCCGCTGAGGCCGTGCCCGCTGAGGCCGTGCCCGCTTAGGCCGTGCCCTCGAAGCTGGGCCCTCCGAAGCCGTCGACGGTACTCTCCGGGCGTTACGCCGGAGTTACGCCACCCAGGCTGACCTGCGTAAACGATGGACCAGCAAGTTTGGTGGGAATGCCGGGGCGTTCCGCCGGGCAGAAGCGCCCGTACGCGGCTCCCCGCACGCTCAGTGATCATGAGCACATCAGACAGGGGCGGTGCCGGGCCCGGGTCTTGCCGTCGGTACAGTCGGTGCGGAACGATCCACTCCTACCCGGGAGTTGTCGTACCCCCTATCACTTTTCATCAGCCACGGTGCGCCGGTCCGTCGCTGACGCGGCAGCACCGAAAACGGAGGAAGCGGTCAATGGTCTTCGGGCGCGCTGAGCGACGCCGCAAGAAAGCCGTCGAGCCGGTCACGCTCAAGATCCTGGTCGCGGGCGGCTTCGGCGTCGGCAAGACGACGCTGGTCGGCGCGGTGAGCGAGATCAAGCCGCTGCGTACGGAAGAGCAGCTGAGCGAGGCGGGCCGGCCCGTCGACGACACCGCGGGCGTCGAGGGCAAGCACACCACCACCGTCGCCATGGACTTCGGGCGGATCACCCTCCGCGAGGACCTGGTGCTCTACCTCTTCGGCACGCCGGGCCAGGACCGCTTCTGGTTCCTGTGGGACGAGCTGTCCACGGGTGCGCTGGGCGCGGTGGTCCTCGCCGACACCCGCCGCCTGGAGGACTCCTTCGCCGCGATCGACTACTTCGAGCGCCGCGGCATCCCCTTCACCGTCGCGGTCAACTGCTTCGAGGGCGCCGAGCGCTACTCCGCCGAAACCGTCCGCGACGCGCTGGACCTGGACCCGGACGTCAGCGTCGTGTACTGCGACGCACGCGAGAAGGGCTCGGCGCGCGACGTCCTCGTCGAGGTCGTGCAGCACGCGCTGCGCATGAGCGAGGAACAGCGCGAGCCGGCGCTGTCCTGAGCCGTGCGGCGGGCCGACGCTCTCCTGAGGTGTGCGGCGGGCCGGTGCCGACCTGCCCCGCTCGCGGGCCCGTGCGGCGCGCTGAGGCCCGCCGGGACACGCCGCGCGGCCCGTACCCCGCCGTCCGGAGTACGGGCCGCGACGGCCCTGCAGGAGGGCCTGTACAGCGTGTTCACGGCCCCGCAGGAAGTCCTGCACGCCGTCGTTCGCTGTCCTGTCCGCCGGTCCAGTCGGCCTGTCCGCCGGTCCAGCCGGCCTATTCGCCGTTGTCGTCCAGCCAGCCGAAGCTGCGCTCCACCGCCTTCCGCCACTGCGCGTACTCCCGCTCCCGAACCTCGCCCGGCATCCGCGGCGTCCACTCGGCGTCCCGCTTCCAGTGCGCCTTCAGCTCGTCCAGGTCCTGCCACACGCCGGTGGCCAGGCCCGCCGCGTACGCCGCGCCCAGGCAGGTGGTCTCCGCGACCACCGGGCGGATCACCGGCACGCCCAGCACGTCCGCCTGGTGCTGCATCAGCAGGTTGTTGGCGGTCATCCCGCCGTCCACCTTCAGCGTCGTGATCTGCACGCCGGAGTCCTGGTACATCGCGTCCACGACCTCGCGGGTCTGCCAGCTGGTCGCCTCCAGCACGGCACGCGCCAGATGCGCCTTGGTGACGTAGCGGGTCAGGCCGGTGACCACACCGCGCGCGTCGGAGCGCCAGTACGGCGCGTACAGCCCGGAGAACGCCGGGACGATGTACGCGCCGCCGTTGTCGTCCACGCTCGCCGCCAGCGTCTCGATCTCGTCGGCGGAGCTGATGATGCCCAGCTGGTCGCGGAACCACTGCACCAGCGCACCGGTGATCGCGATGGAGCCCTCCAGGCAGTACACCGGGGCCTCGCCGCCCAGTTGGTACCCCATCGTGGTCAGCAGCCCGCTCTTGGAGGGGACGGGCCGGTTGCCGGTGTTCAGCAGCAGGAACGAGCCGGTGCCGTACGTGTTCTTGGCCTCGCCGACGCCGTAGCAGGTCTGGCCGAACACCGCGGCCTGCTGGTCGCCCAGCGCCGACGCCACCGGCACGCCCGCCAGCTGGCCCACGGCCGTGCCGTACACCTCCGCCGAGGACCTGATCTCCGGCAGTACCGCCTCGGGGATGCCCATCGCCGAGAGGATCGCCGGGTCCCACTGGAGGGTGGCCAGGTTCATCAGCATCGTCCGGCCGGCGTTGGTCACGTCCGTGACGTGCACCCCGCCGTCCGTGCCGCCGGTGAGGTTCCAGATCAGCCAGGAGTCGATGGTGCCGAACGCGATCTCGCCGGCCTCCGCGCGCGACCGCAGCCCCGGCACGTTGTCCAGCAGCCAGGCCGCCTTCGGCCCGGAGAAGTAGCTGGCCAGCGGCAGGCCCGTGGCCTCACGGAACCGGTCCTGGCCGTCCGCGCCGCCCAGTTCGTTGCAGAGCGCCGCCGTCCTGGTGTCCTGCCAGACGATCGCGTTGTGCACGGGCTTGCCCGTCCTGCGGTCCCACAGGACCGTGGTCTCCCGCTGGTTGGTGATGCCGAGCGCGCTGAGCTGGTCGGCACGCAGCCCGGCGCCCGCGAGCGCGCCCGCCACGACGGCCTGCACCTTGGACCAGATCTCGGTCGCGTCGTGCTCCACCCAGCCGGGCTTGGGGAAGATCTGCCGGTGCTCACGCTGGTCGACGGAGACGATCGCGCCGTCCTGGTCGAAGATGATGCAGCGGCTGGAGGTGGTGCCCTGGTCGATCGCGGCGACGTACTTCTGCGTACTGTCCGTGCTGTCCGTCATGGCGTCTCCTCAGTCGGATGACCGCAGTCGGCGAGCGGTGGTGCCCGCAGCGCAAGGCTGCGGGCGGAACGGCGCGGTCGGAAGCCCGCGCACAGGGGCAGTCATGAACCATGCGCATCGCTCACGCGCGCGGGTCAGAAGGCCGCGTTGTACACCAGGGCGGCGAGCACCGCGCCGATCAGCGGGCCCGCGACCGGCACCCACGCGTAACTCCAGTCGGACGTGCCCTTGTTCGGGATGGGCAGCAGCGCGTGCGCGATGCGGGGGCCGAGGTCACGGGCCGGGTTGATCGCGTACCCGGTGGGGCCGCCGAGGGAGAGGCCGATGCCGACCACCAGCAGCGCGACGAGCAGGACGTTGATGCCCGAGCCGTAGACCCCGCCGTCGGTGCCGGGGATCGGGCCGATGCCGATGCCCTTGTTCTCACCGAAGAACAGGATCGGCAGCACCAGGCCGACGGTCGCGATGATCTCGGTGACGAGGTTCGCCACCGGCTTGCGGATCTCCGGCCCGGTGGAGAAGATCCCCAGCGTCGGCTGGGCCTTGTCCGTCTGCGAGTTGGCCGCGAACTGCGCGTAGTACACGCCCCACGTCAGCGCCGCGCCGATGAGCGCCCCGATGAGCTGCGCCACCATGTACAGCGGCACCTTCGACCACGGCGTGCCGCCCGCGACGGCGGAACCGAGGGTGACGGCCGGATTGAGGTGGCCGCCTGACAGCGGTGCCGAGGTGTAGGCCCCGGCGAGTACGCCGAGGCCCCAGCCGAACGCGATGGCCACCCACCCGGCCGACTTCGCCTTCGAGTAGTGCAGCGTGACGGCGGCGCAGACGCCCGCGCCGAAGAGAATCAGGATCGCCGTGCCGATGACTTCGCCGACGAATATGTCCCCATTGGAATACATCTGCGGCTCCTTGGGCCCTTGCCCGGGGAACGGACCCCGGTCCTCCGTGCAGGGTGCGTACTTCTCCCATGGCCCGGCCACAGATTTCCGGACGCGCCACGGCAGCCGTACGGGGCGGAGCGGACGGCCGTGTTGTTCCCGCATCCGGCCCGGCCTCCGCGACGAGCGTGTCAGTACGGCAGGGCGCCGGTGGGGCACAGAAACGCGCGGCGTCACCGCGCGGTCGGGGGGAGCCTGCGTGCGGCACGCCGACTGACACCCGGAAGTGTTCACCGGCCGTGATAGGCCGTCAAGCACATGGACGGCAACGACTGCCACCACTCAGCACGCCGCACTCCTCACGCGCCCCTGCTGTCCCCTGGTTTGCTTTCGGGGCACCGGCGGACGGGTGACAGACAGGTGACCGCGTCGCTCACCGGCAGATACCCGGGGCTCGGTTGCGTGGGCCTCCGGGGACCTGAGGCTCGACGGCGTGGGGCTCGGGGCCGGT
>NZ_NHSG01000016.1:0-5448 GCF_020024005.1 Streptomyces purpurogeneiscleroticus | reverse complement strand
GTCGGGTGGGTCAGGCGAATGTGCGGAGATGCGAGATCGCGGAGTCATGTCGACGACGCTAGAGCGATTTCACGAATCCCGCCGATCACCACCAAATTCCGTGGATAACCGCCGAGTTGTGGATAACTCGGCCACCCGGACGAGGGAATCAGAGCTCGCTATCGCCCTACCGCGGCGACAGCACAACCCCCAGCAGCCCCGGCCCCGTGTGCGCGCCGATCACCGCGCCCACCTCGCTGACGTGCAGGTCCATCAGGCCCGGCACGCGGGCGCGGAGGCGGTCGGCCAGGGCGTCGGCACGCTCGGTCGCCGCCAGGTGGTGCACCGCGACATCGACCGGGGCCGTGCCTGCCCGGTCCGCCACGATCTCTTCCAGGCGCGCGATGGCCTTGGAAGCCGTCCGGACCTTTTCCCGTAGTTCGATGCGTCCGTCGGCGAGTTGGAGCAGGGGCTTGACCGCGAGCGCGGAGCCCAGCAGGGCCTGTGCCGCGCCGATGCGGCCGCCGCGGCGCAGATACTCCAGGGTGTCGACGTAGAAGTACGCGGAGGTGCCCTCGGCGCGTTTCTCGGCCGCGGCCACCGCCTCGTCGACGTCCCCGCCGGACTGTGCGACCTCCGCGGCCTCGAGGGCGCAGAAGCCCAGTGCCATCGCGACCATGCCGGTGTCCACCACCCGCACGGGGACCGGCGCCTCCTTGGCCGCCAGTACGGCCGCGTCGTACGTCCCGGAGAACTCCGAGGAGAGGTGGAGCGAGACGATGCCGTCGGCACCCGCGGCCGCGACTTCGCGGTAGGTCTCGGCGAACGTCTCGGGGGCGGGCCGGGAGGTGGTGACGTACTTGCGTTTCTGCAGCGCCTGGGCGACCGACCTGGCCGAGATCTCCGTTCCCTCTTCCAGGGCCTCGTCGCCGAGGACCACGGTCAGCGGCACCGCCGTGATGCGGTGGCGGTCCAGCGCCGCCCGCGGCAGGTAGGCCGTTGAATCGGTGACGATCGCGACATGGCGGGACATGACTGGGAGGTTATCCAGAGAACCCGGTGCCCGACAGTGCGGGCCCCGTTTCAAGATCTTCTCCGATCATCCAGCGATGCGCCACAGCCAACTTCGGATGGCCGGCGAGATCACCTGCCGGCGATCCGGCAGGTCCCCGGCTCGCAATCGGCCGCATCGCATACCCCGCGCCGGCCACGTCAGCCCGCGCTCTCCGGACGGGCCGTCTTCTGCCACGAGTACGGCGTCCGTATGCGCGGGTCCGGGGCGTCGATGGCCTGCGGGCCCTCGGGGGCAGCGGCGGTGTCGGGCTGCTCCGACGGCGGCGGCCATGCGGCGAGCGGGTCCGGCACGGCATCCGTACCCGGCCCGGACGTGGTCTCGCGCGCGCCCGGCGCCGACGTCCAGTGCCGCAGCGCGCCCGCCTCGACGTCGATCTGTCCGGCGAGCACCGCCAGGTCGTCGTCGGCGAACTTCTGGGCGCGGTCCTGGGCCGCCCAGCGCAGCGAGTCCGAGGAGTGCGTGATGCGCTCCAGGCGGTCCCGCAGCTCGGGGAGACGCTCGGTGATCCGCGTCCGGTCCGGCTCGCGCTCCAGGCGCTTCAGGTCGGCGTCCAGCTCGTGGCCGTGCGCGCTGAGCTGTGCGAACAGGTTCAGTGCTTCGCCCAGCGACTGGTCCTCGGGGGCGGCGGCACGCAGCGCTTCCTGGGTGGCGCGCATCGAGGTGCGCAGGGAGAGCCGCATCTGGGCCAGCTGTCCGGCCGGGCCGGTCTGGGTGTACTGCCGGGCGCGCAGGGTGGTGTCCTCGACCGTGCGGCGGGCCTGGGCGACCGTACGGTCCACGCCGCGCTTGGTCGCCGAGACGGCCTTGACCGTCACGAACACGCCGGCCGCGACGAACAGCACGAACAGCAGGGCGAGGATCGCGAGCACAGCGGTCATGGGCTTACCTCATGTGGGCTCGGTCGGACCGACGGACGGACTGCTTCCTTCTCTCACCGTAAACGCCTCGGGCAGGCCGGGGGTTCCCGCGAGAACCCCCAACCTGCCCGTAGTGGTCATCCCCCACGCGCGCCCGCCGGGCGGGCGCGCGTGGGACCGGATCAGGCCGGAACGATGTTGACCAGCTTCGGAGCCCGGACGATCACCTTGCGGATGCCCGCGCCGCCCAGCGCCGACACCACCGCCGGCTCGGCCAGCGCCGCCGCCTCCAGGTCCGCGTCCGAGATGGCCGGCGAGACCTCCAGGCGGGCCTTGACCTTGCCCTTGATCTGCACGACGCAGGTCACGGTCTCGTCGACGACGTACGCCGGGTCGGCCACCGGGAAGTCCGCGTGCACCACGGAGTCGGTGTGGCCCAGCTTGCGCCACAGCTCCTCACCGATGTGCGGGGCCAGCGGCGCGACCAGCAGGACCAGCTGCTCGGCGACCGAGCGCGGCACGCGGCCGCCGGCCTTCGTCAGGTGGTTGTTCAGCTCCGTGACCTTGGCGATCGCGGTGTTGAAGCGCAGCCCGGCCATGTCCTGGCCGACGCCGTCGATGGCCTTGTGCAGGGCGCGCAGGGTGTCCTCGTCCGGCTCCGCGTCCGTGACGGTGACCTCGCCGGTGGCCTCGTCCACGATGTTGCGCCACAGGCGCTGCAGCAGGCGGTACTGGCCGACGACGGCGCGGGTGTCCCAGGGGCGCGAGACGTCCAGCGGGCCCATCGCCATCTCGTACAGCCGCAGCGTGTCCGCGCCGTACTCCTGGCAGATCTCGTCCGGGGTGACGGCGTTCTTCAGGGACTTGCCCATCTTGCCCAGGACGCGGCTGACCTTCTCGCCCTGGTAGTAGTACCCGCCGTCGCGCTCCTCGACCTCGGCCGCCGGGACGGCGATGCCGCGCTTGTCCCGGTAGACGAACGCCTGGATCATGCCCTGGTTGTACAGCTTGTGGAACGGCTCGGCCGAGGAGATGTGCCCCAGGTCGAACAGCACCTTGGACCAGAAGCGGGCGTACAGCAGGTGCAGCACGGCGTGCTCGGCACCGCCCACGTACAGGTCGACACCGCCGTGCGGCTGGCCCTCGCGCGGGCCCATCCAGTACTGCTCGACAGCCGGGTCGACCAGCTTCTCGTCGTTGTTCGGGTCCAGGTAGCGCAGCTCGTACCAGCAGGAGCCGGCCCAGTTGGGCATGGTGTTGGTCTCGCGGCGGTAGCGCCGCACGCCCCGCCCGTCACCCAGGTCCAGCTCGACGTTGACCCAGTCCTCGTTGCGGGACAGCGGGGTCTCCGGGGAGGTGTCCGCGTCGTCCGGCTCGAACGTGCGCGGCGAGTAGTCCTCGACCTCGGGCAGCTCCAGGGGCAGCATCGACTCGGGCAGCGCGTGTGCCACGCCGTCCTCGTCGTACACGATCGGGAAGGGCTCGCCCCAGTAGCGCTGCCGGCTGAACAGCCAGTCACGCAGCCGGAAGTTGACGGTGCCCTCGCCGATGCCCTGCTGGGCCAGCCACTCGGTGATCTTCGCCTTGGCCTCGGTGACGCCCAGGCCGTCCAGCGAGATGGTGTCGTCCGAGGAGTTGACGATCTTCGCGTCGTACGAGGAGAAGGCGTCGTCCCAGGTCGACGGGTCGGTGCCGCGGTCGTCCGAGGGCTCGACCACGCAGCGCATGGGCAGCTCGAAGGCGCGCGCGAAGGCGAAGTCGCGGCTGTCGTGCGCCGGGACGGCCATGATCGCGCCGGTGCCGTAGCCCATCAGGACGTAGTCGGCGATGAAGACCGGGACGCGGTCGCCGCTGACCGGGTTGATCGCGTACGCGCCGGTGAAGACGCCGGTCTTGTCCTTGGCCTCGGCCTGGCGCTCGACGTCCGACTTCGAAGCGGCCTGCTTGCGGTACGCGGCGACGGCCTCGGCCGGGGTGTCGTAGCCACCGGTCCACACGTCGTGCGTGCCCTCGGGCCACGCGTCCGGGACGATCGAGTCCTCACCGGAGACCAGCTCGTGCTCCGGGGCCAGCACCATGTAGGTCGCGCCGAACAGGGTGTCCTGGCGAGTGGTGAAGACGGTGATGCGCTTGTCCCCCACGGGGAAGTCGACCCGCGCGCCCTCGGAGCGGCCGATCCAGTTGCGCTGCTGCAGCTTGATCGCCTCGGGCCAGTCCAGCCCGTCCAGGTCCTCCAGCAGGCGGTCCGCGTAGGCCGTGATGCGCATGTTCCACTGGCGCAGCTTCGCCTTGAAGACGGGGAAGTTCCCGCGCTCGGAGCGGCCCTCGGCGGTGACCTCTTCGTTGGCCAGCACGGTGCCCAGGCCCGGGCACCAGTTGACGGGCGCGTCCGAGGCGTACGCCAGGCGGTACTCACCCAGGATGTTGGCACGCTCGAGGGCGCTCAGGTCGGCCCACGCGCGGCCGTCGGGCGTCTCGCGCTCCCCCGCCTCGAACTGGGCGACCAGCTCGTCGATCGGGCGCGCCTTCTTGGCCTCGGTGTCGTACCAGGAGTTGAAGATCTGCAGGAAGATCCACTGAGTCCACTTGTAGTACGCCGGGTCGATCGTCTCGACCGAACGGCGCTGGTCGTGGCCCAGGCCCAGGCGGCGCAGCTGCGCCTTCATGTTGACGATGTTGGCCTCGGTGGAGACCCGCGGGTGGGTGCCCGTCTGGACGGCGTACTGCTCCGCCGGCAGGCCGAAGGCGTCGAAGCCCAGGGTGTGCAGGACGTTGTGGCCCGTCATGCGCTGGAAGCGGGCGTAGACGTCGGTGGCGATGTAGCCCAGGGGGTGGCCGACATGCAGGCCCGCACCCGAGGGGTACGGGAACATGTCCATGATGAACTTCTTGGGCTTGGCCACCTGCTCCGGGTCGCCGGCCAGGTCACCACTGGGGTTCGGCGCCTCGTACGTGCCGTTTTCGTCCCAGAAGTCCTGCCAGCGTGCCTCGATGTCCGCGGCCAGCGCGGCCGTATAGCGGTGCGGGGCCGCCGCCTCGGCGGCCGTAGTCGTCTCGCTCATCGTCCTCAAAGCTCCATCGATCGTCTCTGCCTGCGGAAACGCACCCCTTGCGGGCACCCTCTTGCCGGCTGGCGCCTGAAACAAAAAGGCCCCTCGCACAGGAGGGGACGCCGCGCCGATGCCGACCTGGACCCGCAGTCCGTGATCCGGTCGGTACTGATCAGCGCGGCCCGCTAAGCAGAAGGCGTACGGCACGCATGGCGCCAGGGTACCGCAGGGCACCAGGGGCCCGCGCCGAGGATTCCCCCGGGCGGAGCCCGTCCCACATACCGGGACGAGCGAGCGCCCCCGTATGCGCGGCGCTCGGCGCCCGTAGGAGTCCACGCAGCAGCCCCGGCCCGGTGTGCCCACGCCCGCGCGAGAAGGGCGACCGATCGGGTGTACGGGGCGCGAACGGACCGACGTTAGCAGCGGGTCACGCCGGGCGGGCGGGATACGCGAAGGCCGCCGCAGGCCCCCCGTGACGGCCCCTAGC
>NZ_NHSG01000015.1:0-5339 GCF_020024005.1 Streptomyces purpurogeneiscleroticus | reverse complement strand
CCACTCCCCGTGCCCGCGGCCTCACTCCCGGGCCCACTCCCCGTGCCCGCGGCCTCACTCCCGGCCGCACGCCTCGTGCTTGTGATCTCACTCCCGGTCGCTCTCGGTGGCTACCCGTTTCCTTCTGGGGACCGGCGTACGGCAAGATGGGTAGTACTGCCCACTTCCAGATCCAGACTGCCGGACGGTTTCTCTTGGCTGAGTTCATTTACACCATGCGCAAGGCGCGCAAGGCGCACGGCGACAAGGTGATCCTCGACGACGTCACCCTGAACTTCCTGCCGGGGGCGAAGATCGGTGTCGTGGGCCCCAACGGTGCCGGTAAGTCCACGGTGCTGAAGATCATGGCGGGCCTGGAGCAGCCGTCGAACGGCGACGCGTTCCTGTCGCCCGGTTACAGCGTCGGCATGCTGCTGCAGGAGCCGCCGCTGGACGAGTCGAAGACGGTCCTGGAGAACGTCCAGGACGGCGCCCGCGAGGTCATCGACAAGCTCAAGCGCTTCAACGAGGTCGCCGAGCTCATGGCGACCGACTACTCCGACGCGCTGATGGAGGAGATGGGCAAGCTCCAGGAGGACCTCGACCACGCCAACGCGTGGGACCTGGACACGCAGCTGGAGCAGGCGATGGACGCGCTGGGCTGCCCGCCCGGCGACTGGGGCGTCACCAACCTCTCCGGTGGTGAGAAGCGCCGCGTCGCGCTCTGCAAGCTCCTCCTCGAGGCCCCCGACCTGCTGCTCCTCGACGAGCCCACCAACCACCTGGACGCCGAGTCCGTGCAGTGGCTGGAGCAGCACCTCGCCAAGTACGCCGGCACCGTCGTCGCCGTCACCCACGACCGGTACTTCCTCGACAACGTGGCCGAGTGGATCCTGGAGCTGGACCGCGGCCGTGCGCACCCGTACGAGGGCAACTACTCCACGTACCTGGACAAGAAGGCCACGCGCCTGAAGGTCGAGGGCCAGAAGGACGCCAAGCGTGCGAAGCGTCTGAAGGAGGAGCTGGACTGGGTCCGCTCCAACGCCAAGGGCCGGCAGGCCAAGTCCAAGGCGCGTCTGACCCGGTACGAGGAGATGGCGGCCGAGGCCGAGAAGACCCGGAAGCTGGACTTCGAGGAGATCCAGATCCCGCCGGGCCCGCGCCTGGGCAATGTCGTCGTGGAGGTCGAGAACCTCTCGAAGGCGTTCGGCGACAAGGTCCTGATCGACGACCTGTCGTTCAGCCTGCCCCGTAACGGCATCGTGGGCGTCATCGGCCCGAACGGTGCCGGTAAGACCACGCTGTTCAAGATGATCCAGGGCCTGGAGTCCGCGGACTCCGGTTCGATCAAGGTCGGCGACACGGTCAAGATCTCGTACGTGGACCAGAACCGCGCCAAAATCGACCCCAAGAAGACCCTGTGGGCCGTGGTGTCGGACGAGCTGGACTACATCAACGTGGGCCAGGTCGAGATGCCGTCGCGCGCGTACGTCTCCGCGTTCGGCTTCAAGGGCCCGGACCAGCAGAAGCCGGCCGGCGTGCTGTCCGGTGGTGAGCGGAACCGCCTGAACCTGGCGCTCACGCTCAAGCAGGGCGGCAACCTGCTCCTCCTCGACGAGCCGACCAACGACCTCGACGTCGAGACCCTGTCCTCGCTGGAGAACGCGCTGCTGGAGTTCCCGGGCTGCGCCGTGGTCGTCTCCCACGACCGCTGGTTCCTGGACCGGGTCGCCACGCACATCCTGGCGTACGAGGGCGAGTCCAAGTGGTTCTGGTTCGAGGGCAACTTCGAGTCGTACGAGAAGAACAAGATCGAGCGGCTCGGCCCGGACGCCGCCCGTCCGCACCGCGCCACCTACAAGAAGCTGACCCGAGGCTGAGGCTGATCGCGTGCGACACATCTACTCCTGCCCGCTGCGCTGGGCGGACATGGATGCGTTCGGCCACGTCAACAACGTGGTCTTCCTGCGCTACCTCGAAGAGGCGCGGATCGACTTCATGTTCCGGCTGGCGCCCGGGGACGGCAGTCCGTCGTTCTCCGGAGGGTCCGTCGTGGCCCGCCACGAGATCGACTACGTCCGCCCGCTGGTCCACCGGCACGCGCCGGTGACCATCGAGTCCTGGGTGACCCGGATCAGCGCGGCGTCCCTGACGATCGCGTACGAGGTCAAGGACGAGGACACCCTGTACGTGCGTGCCTCGACCGTCGTGGTGCCCTACGACCTCGAAGCGGGACGTCCCCGGCGCATCTCGGCCGAGGAGAAGGCGTTCCTGCAGGAGTACATGGACGACGCCGACGACGCCGACAGCGCGGGCAAGCAGTCCGAGGCCGTCGCCGCATGACGGTCCTGCGCCTCGCCGACGACGGGGAGGCGGCGGATCTCGCCGCCTTCCTGTCCCGGCTGCTGCACTACGACCGTGCGGCGGCGGTGCGCCTCCAGGCGGCCCCGGCCGGCGGTGCCGGGGACGGCGGCGTGCTCGCCGTCTTCGGCCGGCCGCCGTCCTTCGAGGTACTGGCCATCCGTACGGCGCGCCTCGCCGAGCCGGTGAAGCTGGACGTGACCGTCTCGGCCGGCGAGCTGCTCGACGGCATCGACGAGGCGGCCGGCACGCTCTCCGTCCCCGCCGAGGTCACCGGCCCGCCCTGGGCCGGGGTGCTGCCGCCGCAGGGCGGCTGGCGCCGGGTGCCGGGGCTGCCCGCGCCCGACGCGCTGAGCCGCATGCTCGCGGTCTCGGTCGCCGAGTTCCGGGCCCGCGACGGGGCGCTGCCGCCCGAGCAGCGGACCCGGGCGGAACGGGACCGGATCGGCCGGGAGATCTGGTCGCGCACGGTGGGCGACACGCACCTCCCGCTGCGCGCCGTGCACGCCGCGCAGTCCCTGGGCTTCCTGCGCCCCGCACGCACCCCGGCCGGGCCCGCGGGCACCGGCCCGCTCCCCGAGCCGTACACGCTGCTCGCGGCGGGCGGCTGGCTCCGGCTCCGTACGCCGCTCGGCTCGGTCGCCGTCCGTACGGGCGGGCTCCAGGGCCTGTCGGTCACACCCGCCTGACGAGCACCAAGGGCACGAAAAACAGAAAAAGGAGGCCCCCGCCGCCCTCATGGGCGGCGGGGGCCTCTGTCACCTCGTGCGTGCTCAGCCCTCGCTGTTGACCATCGAGGCGGCCGCATACGTCAGGTAGTTCCACAGCTGCGTCTCGTGTTCGGGCGCCAGCTCCAGGGAGTCCACGGCGTCCCGCATGTGCCGCAGCCAGGCGTCGTGCGCCGCGCGGTCGACGGTGAAGGGCATGTGCCGCATCCGCAGCCGGGGGTGGCCGCGGCTGTCGCTGTACGTCCGGGGACCGCCCCAGTACTGCATGAGGAACAGCGCGAGGCGCTCCTCGGCCGGGCCGAGGTCCTCCTCCGGGTACATGGGCCGCAGCAGCGGGTCCTCCGCGACGCCCTGGTAGAAGCGGTGCACCAGACGCCGGAAAGTCTCCTCGCCACCGACCTGCTCGTAGAAGGTCTGCTCCTGAAGCGTGCCGCGCGGAATCTCGTTCACCCTTCCATGGTCTCAGACGTACCGGCCGAGTACGGGAGACGTAGGACCGAAAGCATCGGACCCCGGGTGAGGAGCACAGTGGAGGTATGAGCGGGAGCGGTACGGAGCCACGGAGCGATCCGTACGCCGTCGAGGCCGCGGTGGTCCGGGCCGGGCTGGTGCGGCTGATCACGCTGGGCGGCGGGCTGACGGATACGCGCTGGCGGGCGGCGTTCGCCGAGGTGCCCCGGCATCTGTTCGTGCCGGTGTACTACGTGGGCGTGGCCGGCGGGTACGAGCGGCGCGCGGCGGACCATTCCGATCCGGAGCGCCGGGCGGAATGGCTGCGCGGGGCGTACGTGGACAGCGCGCTGGCCACCCACGTGCGCCACGGGGAGCTGGTCTCCTCCAGCAGCCAGCCGTCGCTGATGGCGGAGATGCTGGCCGCGCTGCGCGTCGAGGACGGCGACGAGGTACTGGAGATCGGCGCGGGCACGGGCTACAACGCGGCGCTGCTCTCGCACCGGCTCGGGGACGAGCGGATCACCACGGTCGACCTGGACGAGGAGATCACCGGGCCGGCGCGGGAGCACCTGGCGGCGGCCGGGTACCGGCCGCTGGTGGTCACCGGGGACGGGGCGCTGGGCTGCCCGGAGCGGGCGCCGTTCGACCGGATCATGGCGACCTGCCGGCTGCCGTCCGTGCCGCCGGCGTGGGTGGCGCAGTGCAGGACCGGCGGGCTGATCCTCACGCCGCTGGGCACGGGGCTGGTGCTGCTGCGGGTGACGGGGGAGGGGCGCGCGGAGGGACGGTTCCTGTCCACTCCGGCGTACTTCGTACGGCTGCGCAGCGCGGCCCCCGAAGAGGAGCACGGCAGTGCGGACGGAGCCGCGTCCGAGGAGCGCGCCGAGGAGCGCGCCGAGGAGCGCGCCGAGGCGTGGGCCGCCACCGCGGCGCTGCCGCGCGAGGCGCTGCGCGACGAGCGGTTCCACTTCCTGCGCGCGCTGAGCGCCGGGGCGCTGGACCCGCGCGGGGCGTACGAGCTGTGGCGCGCGGCGCGGCGGCCGCACCGCTCGCGGTTCGGCGTGACGGTGGAAGGGGACCGTCAGTGGGCGTGGCTGGACGCCCCCGACGGCCCCCACAGGTGGCCGCTGCCGCCCCGGGACTGACCCCGGGGCCGCCGCTCAGCCGCGCCGGACCGTGATCGTCGTCCAGGCGCCGACGTGGACCCGGTCGCCCTCCTGGAGCGGGACCGGGACGTACGGCTGGATCGGGTCCTCGCCGCCGTTGACGGTCGTGCCGTTGGTGGAGTTCTGGTCCACCACCGCCCAGCCGCCGCCCGGCTGCTGCACCAGCATCGCGTGCTGGTGCGAGACGCCCGGGTCCTCCGGCGGGCGCCCCAGGTCGATGTCCGGCGACTCGCCCGTGCTGTGCCGGCGGCGGCCGATCGTGACCTGCTGACCGTCGAGCGGCAGCTGCTGCTCGGGGGAGTAGGCGGGGAGGTTCAGGCCGGCCGCCTCGGGGCCGCTGCGGCCCATCATCGCCATGAAGTACTCACGGTCCGGAGCGATCACCGCGACCCAGCCGGCACCGGCCGGCGCCTGACCCGGAGCCTCGCCGCCCGGGGCCCACGGCTGCTCGCCGCTCTGCCCGTGCTGCGGCTGCTGCGGGAACGGGGGCTGCTGCTGCGGCTGCTCGTACTGGCCGGACTGCTGCTCGTACTGGCCGGGCGGCGCCGGGTGCGTGGACTGCTCGTACGGCGGGGGCGGCGGCCCGGGCGGAGCGAACGGGCTCGGCCCCTGCTGACCGGCCGGGAACTGCTGGCCGGGCGGAACCTGCTGG
>NZ_NHSG01000014.1:0-5132 GCF_020024005.1 Streptomyces purpurogeneiscleroticus | reverse complement strand
GCCCCGTCCACCGCCCCCGCCAGCAGCATCCCGGCCACCAGAGGCCCCGGCAGCAGCGCCCGCCCGGCCTCCTCCAGCACCAGGACCGCTTCCGGCAGCCCGAGCCCCGCGCCGCCGTCCTCCTCGGGCAGCAGCAGCGAGAAGAAGCCCGCGTCCGCCAGCTCGCGCCACAGGGCGCGGTCCAGTACAGGCCCGCCGTCCGCCGCTTCATAGGCGTCCACCGCAGCGCGCAGCCGCTCTCCGGGGAAGCGCCCGGACAGCACTTCGTGCACGCCCGCGCGCAGCGCCCGTTGGTCGTCGGTGAGGTGGAAGTCCACGGTCAGCGTCCCTTCGGGAGGCCGAGGAGCCGCTCGGCCACGATGTTCTGCTGGATCTGGGAGGTGCCGGCCGCGATGGTGTACGAGAGGGACGAGAGCCGGTCGGCGATCCACTCCTGGTCCGCGTCGAGCGACCCGGCGCCCAGCACTTCTGCGGCCACGTCGTACAGCTCCTGCCGGGCGTGCGAGTACCGCAGCTTGAAGACCGAGCCGCCGGCCCCCGGCACGCCGCCGCCCCTCTGCGCCGCGCTGACGTTCCACTGCGTGAGGCGCCACAGCGCGGCGAACTCCGCAGCCAGTCGCCCGAGCCTGCGCCGCAGTACCGGGTCGTCCCAGCGGCCGTTGTCGCGCGCCTTACGGGCCAGCGCGGCGAGCACCCGATGACAGGCCACGACCTCGCCCACGAAGGCGGTGCCGCGCTCGAAGGAGAGCGTCACCATCGTCACCCGCCAGCCGTCGTGCTCGGCCCCGAGGCGGTTCGCCACCGGCACCCGCACCTCGTCGAGGAAGACCTCCGCGAACTCGGCGGTCCCCGTGAGCGTGCGCAGCGGCCGTACGGTGATGCCGGGCGCGTCCATGGGCATCGCGAGCCAGCTGATACCTCTGTGCCGCGGCGCCTCGGGGTCGGTGCGCACCAGCAGCTCGCACCAGTCGGCGACCTCGGCGTGCGAGGTCCATGTCTTGCAGCCGCTGACCACGTAGGCGTCGCCGTCCCGCACCGCCTTCGTACGCAGCGCCGCCAGATCCGAACCGGCGTCCGGCTCGCTGAAGCCCTGGCACCAGATCTCCTCGCCGCGCAGGATCGGCGGCAGCCAGCGGGCACGCTGGCCCGCGGTGCCCTCGGCGGCGATGGTGGGCCCGGCGTGCAGCAGCCCGACGAAGTTCGCGCCCACGTACGGTGCGCCGGCCCGCTCGGTCTCCTCCAGGAAGATCAGGTGCTGGGTGGGCGTCGCGTCCTGCCCTCCGGCGTCGGCGGGCCAGTGCAGCCCCGCGTACCCGGCGTCGTACAGCAGCCGCTGCCAGGCCGTGTCGTAGGCCCTGCGGCCGGGCCAGTCGGTGGCGGCGGGGCGGTCGGGGAGCTTCGGCAGCACCTCGCGCAGCCACGCACGCAGCCGGGCCCGGAAGTCCTCCTCCTCGTCCGTGTACGTGAGGTCCACCGGGGCCTCACGTGTCCAGGCCGAGGCCGAGCATCCGGATCGCGTTGCCCCGCATCAGCTTGTACACGGTCTCCTCGTCCAGTCCCTTCACGTGGTCGAGCGCGACCTCCTTGGTGTGCGGGAAGGTCGAGTCCACGTGCGGGTAGTCCGTCTCGAAGGTCGCGTTGTCCCGGCCGACCGCGTCCAGTGAGGCGACGCCGTGCTTGTCCCGGAAGAAGCAGCAGAAGATCTGCCGGTAGTAGTACGTCGAGGGCGGCTCGGGGATCAGGTCGCGCACCCCGCCCCAGGCCCGGTGCTCCTCCCACACGTCGTCCGCCCGTTCGAGTGCGTACGGTATCCAGCCCATCTGCCCCTCGCTGTACGCGAGTGTGAGTTCCGGGAACTTCACCAGGACGCCGCTGAACAAGAAGTCCATCATCGAGGCCATCGCATTGTTGAACGAGAGGGCGGCCTGCACGGCGGGCGGCGCATCGGGGGACGCGGCCGGCATCTGGGAGCTGGACCCGATGTGCATGTTGACGACCGTGCCGGTCTCCTCGCAGGCCGCGAAGAAGGGATCCCAGTAGCCGCTGTGGATCGAGGGCAGTCCGAGGTACGTGGGGATCTCGCTGAACGTCACGGCCCGCACTCCGCGCGCGGCGTTGCGCCGCACCTCCTGGACGGCGAGGTCGATGTCCCAGAGGGGCACGATGCACAGCGGGATCAGCCGGCCGCCGCTGTCGCCGCACCACTCCTCGACCATCCAGTCGTTGTACGCCCGCACGCACGCCAGCGCGACCTCCTTGTCGTGCGCCTCCGCAAAGGTCTGGCCGCAGAAACGGGGGAAGGTCGGGAAGCAGAGGGACGCCTCGACGTGGTTGAGGTCCATGTCCTTCAGGCGCTCGGCCGGGTCCCAGCAGCCGGGGCGCATCTGCGCGCGGGTGATGCCCTCCAGCGTCATCTCGTCGCGGTCGAAGCCGACGGCGGCGATGTTGCGCTTGTACGGGAACTTCAGGTCCTCGTAGATCCACCAGTCGGTGGGCGGGCCGTCCGGATCCATGGTGATGACGTACTTGCCGCCCACGTACGCCAGCTCGCCGATGCCGGCGGTCAGCGGCCTGGGCCCGCGGTCCCGGTACTTCGCCGGCAGCCAGGTCTCGAAGAGGTGCGCGGGTTCGATCACGTGGTCGTCGACGCTGATGATGCGCGGTAGCTCCATGGGAGTCCCCTGTCCCCTCATTACCTGACGGGTAGTCAGTTACTGGACGCAGGCTAGCCCCCGCCCCCTGGACCGACAAGGCACACACCTCTACGCTCCGGTGATTACCTGATGGACCGTCAGCTCTGTGGAGCGCGGGACACGCGGAGGGCGTATGGCGAGCGAGACCCTGTGGGGACTGGTCGTGGACCGTGCCGACCGCACCCCCGATGCCACCGCGCTCATACAGGCGGGGAACACACCGGAAGACGAGGCACGCATCGGGTTCGGCGCGCTGCGCGCCCGCGCGGAGCGGGTCGCGGCCGGACTGCACGCGCGGGGCGTGCGCGCCGGCACCCGGGTCGTCTGGCAGCTGCCGACCCGCATCGAGACAGTGCTGCTCACCCTCGCCCTGGCCAGGCTCGGCGCGGTCCAGAGCCCGGTCGTCCCGCTCTACCGCGACCACGAGGTGGCACACGTACTGCGCCGCACCGAAGCGGAGTTCTTCCTCACGCCCGGCACCTGGCGCGGCTTCGACCACACCGCCATGGGCCGGCGGATCGCCGCCCGGCTCCCCGGCCCGCTCACGGTCGCCGACGCATACGCCACACTGCCCGACGGCGACCCCGGCAGCCTGCCACCGCCGCCCGCCGACCCCGGGGAGACCCGCTGGATCTACTGGACCTCGGGCACCACCGCGGGCCCCAAGGGCGTCCTGCACTGCGACCGGGCGCTGCTCACCGCGGGCACCGACCTCGGGCGCGCGCTGCGCGTGGACGCGCGCGACGTGGGCTCGATGGCGTTCCCGTACGCGCACGTCGCGGGCCCCGATTACACCGTGATGCTGCTGCGGCACGGCATACCGGCGGTCCTCTTCGAACACTTCGCACTGCCCGAAGCGCTGGGCGCCTA
The DNA here is from genome assembly GCF_020024005.1 of Streptomyces purpurogeneiscleroticus. Classification (NCBI taxonomy): domain Bacteria; kingdom Bacillati; phylum Actinomycetota; class Actinomycetes; order Kitasatosporales; family Streptomycetaceae; genus Streptomyces; species Streptomyces purpurogeneiscleroticus. Next base: position 1,569 of record NZ_NHSG01000014.1, on the reverse strand, counting down.
CCGACGGCACGGCGTCACCATCGCGGGCGGCTCCACCGCCTTCTACCAGCTCTTCCTCGCCGAACAGCGGCGGCAGGCCGGCTCCGGGCCGCTCCTCCCCGACCTGCGCCTGTTGGCGGGCGGCGGCGCGCCCAAACCTCCCGGGCTGTACTACGAGGTGATCCGCGAGCTGGGCTGCGCCCTCACCCACGGGTACGCGCTGACCGAGGCCCCGATGGTGACCATGGGCGACCCGCTGGACAGCGACGCGGACCTGGCCACGGCCGACGGCCGCCCGCCGGCCGGCATGGAGATCCGTATCGGCGCGGACGGCGGGATACGGCTGCGCGGCCCCGCCGTGTGCCAGGGGTACCTCGGCGAACCGGACCCGTTCGACGCCGACGGGTTCCTGCCCACCGGGGACCTCGGACGCCTCACCCCCGAAGGGCGCCTCGTCGTCACCGGGCGGCTGAAGGACATCATCATCCGTAAGGGCGAGAACGTCTCGGCCAAGGAGATCGAGGACCTGCTCCCGCTGCATCCGGATGTCCGGGACGCCGCGGTGATCGGGCTTCCGGACGCCGAGCGCGGGGAACTGGTGTGCGCGGTGGTGGAACAGCGGGACGGCGCGCTCCCGGTGACCGTGGAGGCGCTGGGCGCGTGGCTACGAGAGCGTGGGCTGGCGCCGCACAAGGTGCCCGAGAGGGTGGAGGTGGTGGACGCCCTCCCCCGGGGCGCGACGCTGCGCAAGGTACTCAAGGGCGAGCTGCGCGTCCGCTTCGCGCCGGGCGCGGGCGGCGCCTCCCACCCCGGATCCGGCGCTCAGGGGCGGAAGGACGCTCAGGGGCGGAAGGACGTCGACGCCTGTTCGTAGAAGCGGTCCACCTCGGCCCGGTCCCGGTCCGGGCCGATGACCAGGACGAGGTGGTAGCGGCCGCCCTCCAGGAGGGCCATGTTGCGCGCGTACGTCGCGGAGCCGCTGTCCTCGCCCCACGTGAAGGTGCCCTCCGCCATGGCCGTCCGGCCGACATCCGTGCGCCGCAGCCCCGAGGTCGAGGTCCAGTTCGCGTCGCGGAACGGCGCCAGCTCGGCCTCCTTGTCCCGCTGGTACGCCATCGGGTCGGAGCCGAACCGCTTCGCGGTGTCCCGGCCCGGCACCACCAGCAGCGTGAAGGCGCCCTTGGTGTAGCGCACCTGCCCCTCGGCGTTCTTGGCGTGCCGCTGCCAGCCCTCGTGCACGGCGATCCGGAAGCCCTCCGGGTCGTCGCGCATCTCGAAGCCGTCGGCCAGGCCGTCCGGTGCGGCGCTCCGGGGGTGCGTGCCGGTCGGGTCCGCGCCGTCCGGCTGCGACTGCGCCGGGTCGGGCGCGGGCGGGCCGGTTTCGCTACCGCTGGGCACGCTGCTCCGCGCGTTCCCCGAGCCGTCCGGTTCCGTGCCGTTCTTCGGCAGGAAGACCGCGGCGACCACCACCGCGCCGACGACCAGCAGCAGCACGAGGCCGAGCAGCAGCATGCCGAGCCGGCGCGGGCCGCCGCGGGGCGTCCGGTCGCGGTTCGGCCGCGGCTCGCGCTGCCGCGGGCGGTCGTGGTC
>NZ_NHSG01000013.1:0-5069 GCF_020024005.1 Streptomyces purpurogeneiscleroticus | reverse complement strand
GGCCACACGGCCGCACGGCTCCGGGGGCTGCGCGGGCGGACGGTGCCGGGGGCTGCCCGGTACGGAATGGTGCCGGAGCGGTGCCGGGGGGCGCGCGGCCGGACTCTGTATTGCAATCCGTATGGCAAGGTGCCCCGGAGCCGTGCGGCCGTGTGGCCGTGCGGCGCCGGGGCGGTGCGGCCCCCGTGCAGGTCAGGCCGGGTCCGGGCCCGTGGCGTCGGCCTGGGCGGCCTGGGCCGCCCAGCGGGCCTTCGCCTCGTCGATCTTGCGGCCGAAGTGGACCGAGGCCCACCACAGGGCCGCGAAGACCGCGCCGAGGAAGTACATCGTCGGCACGATCAGCCCGCTCGCGATCAGCGCGATCTGCAGCACCCAGCCGAGCGCCACCCCGCCGGGCCGCGAGATCATGCCGCACAGCAGCAGCGACAGCAGCATCGCGATGCCGCTGACCGTCCAGACCGTGACCGTGGACAGGTCCGAGGTCTGCATGGCCACCAGCCCGGCGAAGCCGATCACGAAGAACTCGCCGATCAGCGTGCTCGCACACAGGGTGCGCATGTCAGTTCCTCCCCATGAGGAGCCGGGCCTCGCCCACCGTGATCACGGAACCGGTGACCAGCACGCCCGCGCCGCTGTACTCGCCCTCTTCCTCGGCCAGCGTGATCGCCGCCTCCAGGGCGTCGTCCAGCCGCGGCTCGACCTGCACCCGCTCGGCACCGAAGACCTCGACGGCCAGGGCGGCCAGCTCGTCCGGATCCATCGAACGGGGCGTGGAGTTCCGCGTCACCACGACCTCGGCGAAGATCGGCTCGAACGCCTCCAGCAGCCCGCGCACGTCCTTGTCCCCACTCGCGCCGACCACGCCCACAAGTCGGCTGAAACCGAACGCCTCGGTCACCGCTTCGGCAGTCGCACGGGCGCCCGCGGGGTTGTGCGCCGCGTCCAGCACCACCGTGGGGCTCCGGCGCACGACCTCCATCCGGCCCGGCGAGGACACCGAGGCGAACGCGGAGCGGATCGTGTCGATGTCCAGCGTGCGGGCGTGCTCCGTGCCGACCCCGAAGAACGCCTCGACGGCGGCGAGCGCGACGGCCGCGTTGTGCGCCTGGTGCGCGCCGTACAGCGGCAGGAAGACCTCGGTGTACTCGCCGCCCAGGCCGCGCAGCGTCAGCAGCTGCCCGCCGACCGCCTGCTCGCGCGCGAGCACCCCGAACTCCATGCCCTCGCGGGCGACGGTGGCGTCCACGTCGACGGCGCGCTTGAGCATCACCGAAGCGGCCTCCACCGGCTGCTGCGCGAGCACGACCGTGGCGTCCTTCTTGATGATCCCGGACTTCTCGCCCGCGATCGCCTCCGTAGTGTCACCGAGCCGGTCGGTGTGATCGAGCGAAATGGGCGTCACGACGGCGACATCACCGTCGATCACATTGGTGGCGTCCCACCGGCCGCCCATCCCCACCTCGACGACCGCGATGTCGACGGGCGCGTCCGCGAAGGCCGCGTACGCCATCCCGGTCATCACCTCGAAGAAGGACAGCCGGTAGTCCTCCCGCGCGTCCACCATCTCCACGTACGGCTTGATGTCCTCGTACGTCTCGATGAACTTCTCGGCGGAGATCGGCGCGCCGTCCAGGCTGATCCGCTCGGTGATCGACTGGACGTGCGGGCTGGTGTAGCGCCCGGTACGCAGGTCGAAGGCGGACAGCAGGGCCTCGATCATGCGGGCCGTGCTGGTCTTGCCGTTGGTACCGGTGATGTGGATCGAACGGTACGAGCGCTGCGGCTCCCCGAGGATGTCCATCAGCGCCGCGATGCGCTGCACCGACGGGTCGAGCTTGGTCTCGCCCCAGCGGGTCGCCAGCTCGGCCTCCACGGCGCGCAGCGCGCGGTCCACCTCGGGGTCCTCGGGGCGCGCCGGCACGTCGCTCGTCGGCGGTCCGGCCTGGGCCCGCAGCGTGCGGCTGCCGGCCTCGATCACCGCGAGGTCGGGGTCGCGGTCGGTCTCGGCCTCGATCATCTCGTCGAAGGCGTCGACCTCCGGACCGGGGATCAGGTCGGGGTCGATCGGATCGGGGTCGTCGTTCTCGGGGCGCTCGCTCACAGCACCAGTCTAGGAGAACGACCGCATTTCCCTCACAGGGCGTACAATTACAATATGTAATTGACCCGGGGCACTTTCTCACCCTCCGCAATCGTTGCCGGAATAAGAGGGAGGAGGAGGCCCCACCCGGCGGCCGCGTTCCCCTCCGGGGGCGCACACGACTCCCCTCGAGGCCCTTGGCCGTCTCCAGGCCCTTGGCCGTCGCTCCTGTGATCTTGACTGATGTCGACTGTCGTTACGTCGTTACTGTGATCCCGTGACCGCTGCCGACACGGGCCAAGGGCCCGACGCCCTGGACCGCCGGATCATCGCCGCCCTGCAGATCGACGGCCGGGCCTCCTGGCGCCGCATCGCCGCCGCGCTCGGCGAGCCGGAGCGCACCGTCGCGCGCCGCGGCCTGCACCTGCTGGGCAGCGGCCAGGTGACGGTCACCGGGCTGGTCGCCCGCGGCGAGACGGCGATCGTGCGGCTGGGCTGCCCGCCCGGTACGGCGCGGGACGCGGCACTGGCGATGGCGGACCGCGCCGGCACGGTCTTCAGCTACGTGCTGTCCGGGCCGCCGGACTGCGTGGCGGAGGTGCAGTGCCCGCCGGGCCGGCTGGCGGCGCTGATGCTCGACGAGGCCCCGGTAGTGCCCGGCCTGACCGCCCAGCACGTCTCCCCCGTCCTGCGGTACTTCCGTACGGTCCACGACTGGCATCCCGGCATCCTGGACGAGGCCGAGACGGCCGCGCTGGCCCGCTTCCCCGCCCGCCCCGAGCAGGCGAGCGCGCCGGCCGAGGAGCTGGGGCCGGAGGAGCGGCGCATCGTGGAGGCGCTGGCCGAGGACGGGCGGCGCACGCACGAGGAGCTGGCCGCGCTGGCCGGGGTGTCCGAGGCGACGGCGCGGCGCCGGGTGGAGGCGCTGACCCGCTCGGGCGCGGTGTCGATACGGGCCGCGGTGGAGCCCGCGCTGCTGGGGCTGCCGGTCGAGGCGCTGCTGTGGATCAGGACCCGGCCGGACGCGGTGGAGGCCGTCGGGCGGCTGCTGACGGAGTCGCCGCTGGTCCGGTACGCGGCAGTGGTGATGGGCGAGCATCAGCTGCTGGTCGATGTCACGCAGCCGTCTATGACGGCGCTGCACGCCTTCCTCACCGAGGGGCCGTGGGTGCGGCACGTGGAGGCGGTCAGCTCGCACCTGGTGGTGGCGGCCCTGAAGCGCAGCGCCACACCGACACCGCTGATGCGGGCACTGCGGGCGGCGGGCTGAGTCCCGGCCCGGAGGCTGCATCCCGGTCCCGGGCTTCCTCGGACACCTGACACCGTCTCGGACCGCTCAGTACGGCTGTAACCGTCACTCACTCCAGTGCGCGGCCATAACCGTCACTTGGTCAATCCAGGCGTCCAGAAGATTCATTCGCGCATAGCTATTGACCACTTCCGGCAGGCGGTCGGAGGATGAGCGCTCATCCAGCCCAGTCCAGGACGGATGGTCAATGACTGACGAGATCACGTACGCGCCCGCCACCGAGCTTGTCGCGAGGATTCGGAAGCGGGAGTTGTCCGCCCGGGAGGTCGTGCAGGCTCACCTCGACCGGATCGAGGACGTTAACGCGCAGGTCAATGCGGTTGTCACGGTCGACCCCGAAGGGGCGCTGAACGCCGCTCGTGATGCTGACGAGCGTCTCGTGCGGGGGCATGAAGTCGGTCCGCTGCACGGGCTGCCGATTGCGTTCAAGGACACCCACCTCACGCGCGGGATGCGCACCACCCACGGCTCGCCGCTCTTCGCCGATCATGTGCCGGACGAGGACGAGCTGCTGGTGGAGAGGATCCAGGCGGCGGGGGCCATCCGGATCGGGAAGACCAACGTGCCGGAGTTCGCGGCCGGTTCGCATACGTTCAACCCGCTCTTCGGGGCCACCCGCAACCCGTACGACCCGACCCGCTCGGCCGGTGGCAGCAGTGGTGGCGCGGCCGCCGCGCTCGCCGCCGGGCTGCACCCGCTCGCCGACGGCAGCGACATGGGCGGGTCGCTGCGGAATCCCGCCTCGTTCTGCAATGTGGTCGGGCTGCGGCCCACCCCCGGCCGGGTGCCGTGCCACCCCGCGAGCGACCCGTGGGACACCCTGGCCGTCGCCGGGCCGATGGGCCGTACCGTCGCGGACGCCGCGCTGCTGCTGTCGGTCATGGCCGGGCCCGACCCGCGCTGCCCGCTCTCCCTGGACATCCCGGGCGCGGTCTTCCGCGCTCCACTGGCGGCGGATCTGCGCGGGCTGCGGGTCGCCTGGACGCCGGACCTGGGCGGGCGGGTGCCGGTCGACCCGGAGGTCACGGCCGTCCTGGAGCCGCAACTGCGGGTCTTCGAGGAGCTGGGCTGCCGGGTCACCGAGGACTGCCCGGACCTCGACGGTGCCGAGGACGTCTTCCGTACGCGGCGGGCGCAGTTGTTCGCCCAAGGGCTCGGTGAGCTCCTCGACACGCACCCCGGCGCCCTCAAGCCCAGCCTGGTGTGGAACATCGAGGAGGGCCGCCGGCTGACCGGCGCCGACCTCGCCCGCGCCACCGCCGCGCATGCCCGTATCCATCTGGCGGCGACGGACTTCTTCTCCCGTTACGACGTGCTGCTCGCGCCCGTCAGCCAGGTGGTGCCCTTCGACGCGGAGCTGGAGTACCCGGCCGTGGTCGCGGGCGAGGAGCAGCACACGTATCTGGACTGGATGCGTTCGGCGTACTTCGTGACCGTGCTGGGGGCGCCCGCGCTGTCCGTGCCGGCCGGGTTCACGCCCGGTGGGCTGCCGGTCGGTCTGCAGGTGGTCGCGGCGCCCCGCGCCGAGCTGACGGCCCTGCGCGCCGCGTACGCCTATGAGGCCGCCACGGGCCACGGCTTGCGCCGTCCGGCCCTCTCCTCGGCCGGCCGCCACCCCGACAGCTGACCTCGCTCTCCCCCACGGCTGACCAGCTCCCTCACGGCTGCCCCTCCCCCACA
>NZ_NHSG01000012.1:0-5010 GCF_020024005.1 Streptomyces purpurogeneiscleroticus | reverse complement strand
CCCTCCGCTGCAGCGCGACCGCTTCCGTCCGGCCCCCCGGCCCGACCTCTCGGGGCTCGGCCTGCCCGAGATCCGCAAGCTGCGCCGGGACGCGCAGCAGGAGGAGGCCGACCTCAGCTACGTACGCCGGCTGCTCCAGGGCCGGATCGACATCCTGCGCGCCGAGGCGGCCCGGCGGGCCGCACCGCAGACCACCGTCCTGGACCGGCTGCCGGAGATCCTCACGGACGGGCCGTCCCGGCACCGCTCCTCGGCCCGGCACGTGACGGTCGGGACGCCGCACAGCGAGGAGTACCGCCGGCTGGCCGAGGACATGCTCGGCGAGGTCGAGCTGTCCGACCTGGGCGCGCGCACGGACGCCGAGCTGCGGGAGGCGATGAGCCGGCTCGTGCAGTACGAGCGGCAGGTCTCGCTGCGCCGCCAGTCGCTGCAGCGCACGGCGGACGATTGCAGCGCGGAGATCGCCCGCAGGTACCGTGAAGGGGAAGCCCAAGTAGACGACCTGCTCTCCTGACGCGGAGGCCACCGGCCTTCGGAGGGGGCGGTCCGTGACCCGCCCCCGGAAGGCCCGCGATGACTTCCTCCTTCTCCGCCGAGCCCACGCACGAGCCCACCGGCCCGATATCCGGTGCGGACGCGCCGATATCCGGGGCGCCCGCCGCAGGGCAGTCCGCCGAGCAGTCCGCAGGACAGTCCACCGGGCAGCACTCCGCCGGAGCGCCCGTCCCTCCCGTACTCGCCGAGGTCGTCCGCTCCGGCTTCGTCGAGGGCGTGCACCGCGGCTCGCTGGTCGTCCTGGCCGCCGACGGCAGCGTGGACCTGGCGCTCGGCGACATCTCCTCGCCGGTCTTCCCGCGCTCCACGAACAAGCCGATGCAGGCCGCCGCGATCCTCCGCGCGGGCCTGGACCTGAGCGGTGAGCGCCTCGCCCTGGCCGCCGCCAGCCACTCCGGCGAAGGCTTCCACCTCGATCTCGTCCAGAAGATGCTCGCCGAGCACAACCTCTCCCCCGAGCAGCTGCAGACCCCGCCCGACCTGCCGCTGGACCCGGCCGAGGCGGAGAGCTACCTGGCCGCCGGCAAGGTCCGCGACCGGCTGACCATGAACTGCTCCGGCAAGCACACCGCGATGCTCGCCGTCTGCGCCGCGAACGGCTGGCCCCTGGAGAGCTACCTCGCCCAGCACCACCCGCTCCAGCAGCTGGTCCTGCAGGCCGTACGGGACGCGAGCGGCGAGACCGTCGACCACATCGGCACGGACGGCTGCGGCGCGCCCCTGATGGCGCTCTCGCTGACCGGTCTGGCCCGCTCCTACCGGCACTTCGTGCTCGCCGAGCCGGGCACCCCCGAGCGCCGGGTCGCGGACGCCATGCGCGCACACCCGGAGTACGTCGCGGGCACCCGCCGCCCCGACACCTGGCTGATGCGGGAACTCCCGGGCGTGCTGTCCAAGATGGGCGCCGAGGCCGTACAGGCGCTGGCGCTGCCCGACGGCCGCGCGCTCGCCTTCAAGATCGACGACGGCGCGACCCGCACGCTCGGCCCGGTCCTGGCCCGCACCCTGCGCCTGATGGGCATCGACGCCCCGGTACTCGGCCGCATCGCGGACGTCCCGCTGCTGGGCGGCGCCGAGCGCGTGGGCGAGATCCGCGCGGCGGCGTTCTGAGCTGTCGGCGCTGCGCTGAGCCGCGGGCACTGTCCTGAGGCGCAGCCTCTGGTCTGAGCCTCGGGCACCGCTCTGAGCCGTCGGCCCCGTGAAAACCACGCGACAACCCGTCAGGAGCGTGGCTAGCGTACGGGTATGAGCCTTGAGGTGCGTACGGTCGGCGAGGACGACTTCCACGGCTGGCTGGCCGCGGTGGGGACCGGCTTCACGAGTTCGGCGGAGGTCTCCAAGGAACTGGTCGAGTGGCGGCTCGGCGGTACGGATCTCACGCGTACGCAGGGGGCGTTCGACGGCGGGCGCTGCGTCGCGACCTTCCGCAGCTTCGCGCAGGAGCTGACCGTCGTGGGCGGCGCCCGGGTACCGGCCGACGCCGTCTCCCAGGTGACCGTCTCGCCCACGCACCGCCGCCGCGGCCTGCTCAGCCGGATGATGGCGCGCGACCTGGCGGCGGCGAAGGAGCGCGGCGACGCGGTCGCCACGCTGATCGCCGCCGAGTACCCGATCTACGGGCGGTACGGCTTCGGCCCCGCGTCGTCGTTCACGGAGTGGCGCATCGACGTGGCGCGCGCCCGGCTGGACACGCGGTACGCGGGTCCGCAGGACGGCGGCCGGGTGGACTTCGCGACGCCCGAGGAGGTCCGCGCCCTCGGCCCGGTCCTGCACGACCGCTTCCGCGCGCAGCAGCCCGGCGCCGTCTCGCGCGGCGAACGCTGGTGGCAGGAGGCGACCGGCGCGGTCCGGTTTCCCGAGCAGCCGTGGCGGGAGCCCTTCCACGCCGTGTACCGGTCCGCCGACGGCGAGGTCGAGGGCCTGGTCACGTACACCTGTGACGACCGGTGGGAACACAAGCGGCCCGAGCAGACGCTGGACGTCAGCAAGCTGATCACGGTCACCCCGGCCGCCGAGCGCGCCCTGTGGCACTTCCTCTGCTCGATCGACTGGATCCTGCACGTGAAGACCGGGCACCGCGCCCCCGACGACCTGGTACCGCTGCTGCTCGGCGACCCGCGCGCCGCGAGCATCGAGGCGCACGCCGACTACCTGTGGCTCCGGCCCCTGGACGTACCGAAGCTGCTGGCGGCGCGGACGTACACGGTGCCGGCGTCGCTGGTCCTGGAGGTACGGGACGCCGACGGGTACGCCGCCGGGCGCTACCACCTCGACGCCGGCCCCGAGGGCGCCACGTGCACGCGCACCACGCGCTCCGCCGACCTCACCCTCGACGTACGCGAACTGGCCACGCTGTACCTCGGCGACGAGTCCCCCACGCGGCTCGCGGCGCTCGGCCGGGTACAGGAGGACCGGCCCGGCGCGCTCGCCACGGCGGAGGCGCTGCTGCGGACGGGGCGCCGGCCGTGGTGTCCGGACATCTTCTGAGGCGTACCGTCTTCAGAGACGCACCGTCTTCAGAGACGCACCGTCTTCAGGGACGTACCGTCACATCTTCTGAGGCGTACCGTCGCCGCCGACGGCCGTGGCCTGCATAAAGTGGCGAGTGCAGGCGCACACCACGAGAGCAGGAGGCCGACAGCATGAGCGAGACGACCCCAGGCGCACAGGGGCCCGAGTCGATCGAGCACGCACACGACCCCGAGGTGCTGCAGCTGGCGGCCAAGGTCTTCGACCTGGCACGGCAGGGCGACACCGACACGGTCGCGGCGTATGTCGACGCCGGGGTGCCCGCCAACCTCACCAATGAGAAGGGCGATTCGCTCCTCATGCTGGCCGCGTACCACGGCCACGTCGCGACCGTCGAGGCTTTGCTCCAGCGCGGCGCGGACGCCGACCGGCCCAACGACCGCGGCCAGACCCCGATCGCGGGCGCGGTCTTCAAGGGCGAGGACGCGATCGTACGGCTGCTGCTGAGCCACGGCGCGGACCCGGCCGCGGGCTCACCGTCCGCGGTGGAAACTGCCCGCATGTTCGAAAAGAAGGAACTGCTGGAGCTGTTCGGGGGGCAGTGAGCCGACGCTTGGCTCGGGGTAGGTCCGGTGGCTTTGGCCTCGGGTGGGGGCGGTCGGGATCGACTGGCCCGGGGTCGCCCGGCCCGGGGGTCGCCCGGCTCGGCCCCCCGGCCCGAACCTCGGCCCGGACTTCGCCCCGGACCCTCGGCTGGGCCCTCGGCTGGGCCCCGCCTGGCCGGATTGCCTGACTCTGGCTACCCGGCCGGGATCACCTGACCGGGATCAACTGACCCCGGTCACCCGGCCGGGACCAACTGGCCGCGGTCACTCGGCCGGGATCACCCGGTCGACCAGGGCGGCGATCAGCCCGTCCGTCTCCTCCGCCGGGACCACGCCCGGCAGCGTGAGCTGCTCCAGCATCAGCCCGGTCATCGCGAGATACATCAGCAGTACGGCCGTACGGTCGCCCGGCAGCCCGCCCTCCCGGTGGAAGCGGAGATCGTCCTCCAGCGCGCCGCGCATGGTGGCGGTCAGCTCCTCCCGCAGCTCGGGCCGCCGGGTGGCCTCCAGGCGCAGCTCCAGCATCGCCAGGTAACCGGTGCGGTTCGCGCTCACCCTGCGGTTGATCCACCCCATCAGCTCGGTCACCAGCTCGCGCCCGCGCGGCGCCGTCATGACCTCGTCGACCTCGTCCGGGTCCGGCGCGATGCGCTGGTGAATCTGCCCGGTGACCTGCGCCAACAACTCGTCCCTGCTGGCGAAGTAGTTAGACGCGGTGCCCTTCGGTACACCCGCCTCCGCGTCCACGGCGCGGAACGTCAGCCCGCGCGCCCCGTCCCGCGCCAGCACCTCGATTGCCGCGTCCACCAGCGCCGTACGCCGCTCCGGATTGCGCACCACCGGCAGCCTCCTCGCCCTCAACTCTTGCAACCACTACATGTAACGTACTACACATAGAGTGGTTAGCGGCACACGGCCGCCAACAGGGAGGGGAACCCATGCGCTTCGAAAAGCTGGGCATCGCCGTACTGACCGACGACACCGCCGCCAGCAGCCGCTTCTACACCGAGCACTTCGGCTTCACCCAGGTCGCCGACCTGGGCTGGTACGTCAGCCTGCACCACCCCGAACACCCCGCGTACGTCCTGGACTTCGTCCAACGCGGCCACGAGTCCATGCCCGAGGGCTTCCGCACCCAGGACACCGCGGGCCTCTGCCTCGCCTTCCTCGTCGCGGACGCGGCCGCCGAGGAGGCCACCCTGCGCGAGCGGGGCGTACCGATCACCGACCCGCTCCGCGACGAACCGTGGGGCCAGCGCCGCTTCAACGTCCACAGCCCGGAAGGCATCCTGATCGAAGTACTCCAACTCATCGACCCGGACCCGACATGGCTCGCGGCGAACGGAGCGTAACGCCCACTCCCCTCCGGGGGGGGGCTCCC
>NZ_NHSG01000011.1:0-4857 GCF_020024005.1 Streptomyces purpurogeneiscleroticus | reverse complement strand
TCGTACACCATCGCGGCCGGCGAGCGGGTCGCGGGGCTGTGCGACGCGGCCTCGACTCCGGCGCTCTGGGAACACCCGGCCGACTGCGATGAGGTCATCGTGGTGGCGGAGCACGCTGCGTACCGGTGTGCGCCCGACGGCCTCCGGACGGCCCCGGTGCGTTCGGTGGACCCGCTGACCCCGCTCGCCCGGCTCCTCGACGGCCCGTCCGGCGCGGAGTACGCGGCGGACGTCTCCCGGCTCCGCCGCGAGGCCGTACTGCTGACCGCCGCGCAGCAGCTGGGCGGCGCCGTGCGCGCCCTCGAGGCGGCGGTGGCGTACGCGCGGCAGCGGGAGCAGTTCGGGGCCCCGATCGGCTCCTTCCAGGCCGTCAAGCACCTGTGTGCGCAGATGCTGGTACGGGTGGAGCTCGCCCGAAGTGCCGTCTATGCGGCTTCTGTCACCGAAGATCCGATCGAGGTGTCCGGTGCGAAGCTGCTCGCCGACGAGGCCGCCGTACGCAACGCCCGTGACTGCCTTCAAGTGCACGGCGGCATGGGATTCACCTGGGAGGCGGACGTGCACCTCCTCCTGAAGCGGGCCTGGGTGTGCGCGGAGAGCTGGCAGTCGGCGGCCGTCGGCGAGGAGATGTTGGCGGCGGCGTTGGCCGACGGTCATATCGCTGTGTGACGGCCATTGAGTGGAATGTCGGACTCCGCACGGATGAGCGGTCACGCTGCGTCGATATCGGGTTGTGTCCTTCGCGTGACTCGTTACGCGGGGGAGTCGGTGCGGCGCTCGGGTACGCTCGCTCGGGTGCGAGTGGTTCTGAGGCGCAACCACCCCGGCGTTGCCTGCGAGGCACCTCCGGGGTACGGGATGCGTACCGCTCGCACCGGGCAGGGGCCCGCGAATCCCCTGCGTTCGACTCCCCGCATTGCGCGTCGCACAGTATGCAGCACGCATACTCCCTTCCGCTGGAATATGCCTGAAGCGCTTGTTGGGGTGACTGAACGTCAACCATGCTGTGCTTCACCGGGGTCACGCACCGTGATCCCGTGGAGGCGCGAGGCGATGTTTCCGCCGGTTCGGATGGTGTGAGCGGTGCAGGTGCTTCAGGTGCAGTTGGAGGTGCGGCCCGACCCCGCTGAGGTGGGGCGGGCCCGCAGGTGGGCCCGGTCGCGGCTGGCCGGGTCCGGCATAGGGGCCGATGAGCCGCTGGCGGAGACGCTGATCCTGCTGGTCTCCGAGCTCGTCACCAACGCCGTGGTGCATGCCGGCTCGCACGCCGAGCTGCGGCTGCGCTTCTCGGGTGCGGGGCCCGTGGTCAGGACGGTGCGGCTGGAGGTCGTGGACGGCAGCGCCCGTCCGCCGCGGCCGCGCCGCGCGGAGGGCGACGACACCAACGGCCGCGGCCTGGAGCTGGTCGACGGGCTGGCCGATCGCTGGGGCTGGCAGCCCGAAGGGCCGGGCAAGCGCATCTGGTGCGAGGTGGACCGCGGCCGGTCGCTGCTGATGGCGACCGGGACCGAACCGGGCACGTCGGGGGTTTACGAGCAGCCATGTGCCGTCACAAACAGGATGTAAGGGAAAAAGTCCAGACCAGGTGTTGACGAGACGTGGCACCTTGATCACGCTTGGGGCAGCGATTCGCCGCGAGGGGACGCCGAGGGTACGGGGGAGACGCCCCCTTGGCGAGTGCGGGTCGCGCCCGGAGCCGGGTGGCGGTCCGCGGTGCCGCGCTCGGGGTGCGCATGAGCGCACCGCCACCTTGGCCGGGCGGCTCTTCTGTGGAGCCGCTGCGGTCGGCTCCTAGAGCACCGCTACGGGAGCGACCGGCGCCCCCGAGCCGCCGACGAACGGCTCCGCCACCGCCGCGAGCAGGAAGGCGTAGCGCCCCTCCGCGGCGCAGGCCGCCGACAGCTCCTCCAGGTTCCAGTTCTGACCCTGCAGCAGCCCCATCTCCACGAGGTGCAGCGCGTGCACGGGCATCCACAGGTTCGCGATCTCCGGCGGGAAGATCTCGAAGGTGAGGGTGTCGTTGGCGACCGCGGCGACGTCGCGGGCGTGGAACCACTCCGGAGTACGGACCGACAGTCCCGGCGAGGGGAACGCGTACCCCTGCTTGTCGCCCGCCAGATAGCGCCGCAGCTGCCCGGTGCGTACGAGGACGACGTCGCCGGCGCGTACGGCCGTGCCGGCCAGCTCCTCCGCGGCCTCCAGGTCCTCGGGGGTGACGGCGTGCGCGCCGTCCAGCGGCCGGTCGCCGCCGCCGTCCCGCACGCGCGCCACGTCCAGCAGGACGCCGCGTGAGAGGACCGGAGGGGCCTTCTCGATGCCGAGCGCGGTCGCGCCGGCGTGCGCGGTGACGGCGGCGGCCGGCCGGCCGTTGTAGAGCTTCCCCGAGTGCGAGACGTGCGTGAGGCCGTCCCAGTGGGTGGCCGCCTGCAGGCCCATGGTCACCACGTCGTCGCTGGTCGCGACCGTGTCCGGGCCGAACATCTCGTGGTTGATCGCGACCATCGTGTGCAGCGGGTTGACCCGCCCCGGTATGGCGCCGGTCTGCACGCCGTCCTGTCGGAGCGGCAGTGCGAGCGGGATGCGCAGGCCGCTGCGCACGGTCGCCACGGCGGCGCGCACCACGTCCGTGGTGATCAGGTTCAGCGTGCCGATCTCGTCGTCCGGTCCCCACCGCCCCCAGTTGTTCACACGTCGGGCGATCTCGTGGAACTCCGGCGGCAGGGGCATGCGCCCTCCTCGGGGGATTCGGTCGTGGGGCTTGTCTTCGCCACGCGTCTGCCCAAAAATCTAACGGTCCGTCAGAAACTGCGGGAAGGGGCGCGGCATGGGGAACTTCTTGACCGGCAAGGTGGTCGCCGTCACGGGGGCGGGCCGCGGCATCGGGCGGGCCGTGGCGCTGGCGGCGGCGGCCGAGGGCGCCAGAGTGATCGTCAACGACTACGGCGTATCGGTGGACGGCAGCGAGCCCGGCAGCGAGGTCGCCGCCGGGGTGGTGAAGGAGATCGAGGCGGCCGGCGGCGAGGCCGTCGCGGTCGCCGACGACGTCGCCACGATGGACGGCGGGCAGCGCATCGTGGACACGGCCCTCGCGCGCTACGGGCGCATCGACGGCGTGGTGTGCGTGGCGGGCATTCTGCGCGAACGGATGCTGTTCAACATGTCCGAGGCGGAGTGGGACCCGGTGATCGCGACCCACCTCAAGGGCACGTTCACGGTCTTCCGGGCGGCCGCCGCGGTGATGCGCAGGCAGCGGACCGGCACCCTCATCGGCTTCACCAGCGGCAACCACCAGGGCAGCGTCTCCCAGGCCAACTACGCCTCGGCCAAGGGCGGCGTCATCTCCCTCGTGCGCAGCGCGGCGCTGGGGCTGCACAAGTACGGCGTGACCGCGAACGCCGTGGCACCCGTCGCGCGCACCCGTATGTCCGCGGGCGTCCCCATGGAGCTCAAGGAGATCGGCGAGCCCGAGGACGTCGCGGCGCTCGTCGTCTACTTGCTGAGCGAGCGCGCCAAGGGGGAGGGGATCACCGGGCAGGTGTACACGGTGGCCGGCCCGAAGATCGCCGTCTGGGCGCAGCCCCGGGAGCTGCGCGCCGCGTACAACGAAGGCCCGTGGACCCCGGAACGGATCGCCGACTTCCTCCCGGGGACGGTCGGCACCGACCCCATGCCGCTGCTGGACCGGCTGGAGGCGATGGCGGCCGCGGCGGCCGCCAAGGAGCGCCCCAATGCCTAGCCGGGCCACGGCGGTCCGGGACGGCTCCCCGAGGGACCCGGTGGGGGAGAGGCGGGCGTCGTGCGGGGTGTGATCTTCGACGGTGAGGCGCCGCGGTTCGTGACCGACCTGGAGGTACGCGCTCCGGGGCCGGGCGAGGTCCTGGTCGGCATCCGGGCGGCGGGGCTGTGCCACAGCGATGTGTCAGTGGTCGATGGGACGATTCCCTTTCCGGTGCCGGTCGTGCTGGGGCACGAGGGTGCCGGGGTCGTCGAAGCCGTGGGGGAAGGGGTTTCGCATGTGGTGCCGGGGGACCACGTCGCGCTGTCCACGCTCGCCAACTGCGGGGCGTGCGCGGAGTGCGACCGGGGGCGGCCGACGATGTGCCGGAAGGCGATCGGCATGCCGGGCAGGCCCTTCCGGCGCGGCGATACGCGGCTGTACAGCTTCGCCTCCAACTCCGCGTTCGCCGAGCGCACGGTCGTCAAGGCCGTCCAGGCGGTGAAGATCCCCGCCGGCCTCCCGATGGCCTCCGCCGCACTCCTGGGGTGCGGCGTGCTGACGGGTATCGGGGCGGTGCTCAACCGCGCCCGGGTCGGCCACGGCGAGTCCGTCGTCGTGATCGGGGCCGGCGGCATCGGGCTGAACGTCCTGCAGGGGGCCCGTATCGCGGGCGCTTCGACGATCGTCGCGGTGGACGCGAACCCGGCGAAGGAGGCGGTGGCACGGCAGTTCGGCGCGACGCACTTCGTGAACGCGTCGACGGCCGACACCACAGCGGCGGTGCGCGACATCCTGCCCACGGGCGCCGACCACGCCTTCGAGTGCGTGGGCAGCGCCCGGCTGATCCGGCAGGCGGTCGATCTGCTGGACCGGCACGGCCAGGCGGTCCTGCTCGGCGTCCCGCCGGCCGACACGGAGGCGTCCTTCCTGGTGTCGTCGATGTACCTGGACAAGGCGATCCTGGGCTGCCGGTACGGCTCGTCGCGGCCGCAGCGGGACATCGCGCTGTACGCGGAGCTGTACCGCACGGGGCGGCTGCTCCTGGACGAGCTGGTCACCCGTACGTACCCGGTGGAGGACTTCGCGAAGGCGGCAGCGGACGCGGAGGAGGGGAGGCTGGCGCGCGGGGTGCTCCTCTT
>NZ_NHSG01000010.1:0-4722 GCF_020024005.1 Streptomyces purpurogeneiscleroticus | reverse complement strand
GACCCCGAGCCCCCGGCGGCCGCCGCGGCACCGGCACCGGCCGCAGCGCCCGCTCCGGCGACCCCGGTGAACGCGGCCGCGCCCTTGATCGCGTACCCGGCGGCGAACCAGCCGATGACCGCGACCGGCAGCACCGCGCGAATGCGCTGGTTGACGTCCGCGACCTCGAGCGCCGCCAGCCGGCAGCGCGGGCACTCGTCCAGGTGCTTGCGCAGCCCGCGCTCGGCCCGCACCCGGAGGCCGCCGCGCGCGTAGGCGCCCAGCTGGTCCGCGTACCGGGCGCAGTCGCCGCCCGCCGTCAGGGACTGGCTGACGTGTGCCTGGAGGTACGCCTGCTTGAGTCCCTCACGGGCCCGGTGCGCGAGCACGGCCGTGGCGTTGGCGGACAGTCCGAGGAGCGGCGCGACCTCGCTCGGGGACTCCTCCTCGACCGTCGTGTGCCACAGCACCGTCTGATAGCGCTCGGGGAGGCTGCGGAACGCCTGGACGGCCATGTCCTGCTCGGCCTCGTGCATGGCGCGCACGTCGGCCCCGAGGTCGAGCGTGTCGTCGTCCATGGAGGAGCCGGCCGCCGAGGACGCGAAGACCGCGAAGTCCTCGACCAGATGCTCGCGCTTGGCGCTCTTGCCCCAGTCGGCGGCCGCGCGGCGCACGGTGGTGAGCAGGTAGGCGCGCACTGCGGTCTTCGGCCCGGCTCCGCGGCGCACCGCCTGCAGCGTGCGTGCGAAGACCTCGCCGGTCAGGTCCTCCGCGGTGTGCGCGTCCCGGCAGCAGGTGCGGGCGTAGCGGCGTACGGCTTCGGCGTGCCGGCGGTACAGCTCCTCGTAGGCGCTGTCGTCACCGGCGCGCATACGGGCGACGAGCTCGGCATCGGACGGGGACGTGCCGGATGCGTCGGACCCACCGGATGTACCGGACTCCGCTACGGAAGGGCCGGAAGGGCTCTGCCCGACCGCCCGGGCACCGCGGTCCTTGGGCACGCGCTGCTGCGGCACGGCTTCCGGCCGGGCACTGTCGCTGCCGGAGGTGGTGGATTCCGCGCCGACGAAGCCGCCGTCGCGCTCTTCACGCCCCTCAAATGTCATCGCCGAGGCCCCCGGACCACGCTCCCGCATCTCAACATCGCGCAAGCCTGTCACAAGGATGGCCGAACCCTTACGGGGCAGCGGTGCAATCACTCATCCGGATTGACTTACTGTCTAACAGCTCTAGCCCTCGCTCTTTCGGGGCATGCTTGCAGGCTTAGGGGTGCGCCGGGCGTGTACGGACACCAAGGCGTACGGCCCCCTGGCATAGGGGCACCGGGGCATTCGGGCGGCCTCCAAGGCGAAGGGCCGGCCGGGGCCACTGCCCCGGCCGGCCCCGCAAGCCGTCCCTCCTCAGGCCACCGGCCGCGACCGCAGACCCTCCAGGAGGATCTCCAGCAGCCGCGCGGAGGCGGCCTGCTGCTGCGCCGCGTCCGGAAGCGAGGGCGCACCCGTCGCTATCACCAGCAGCACGTCCGACACCGTGACATCGGCGCGCAGCTCCCCGGCCTCGCGTGCCCGCTCCACGAGCTGCCCGACGACGTCCAGAAGCGCCTGGGCGCCCCCGCTGTCCGCCACCGGTCCGTCCGGGGCCTGCCCGTTGGAATGCTGCTGGGCCGACTCCTCGTCCGGCGACGTGCGCTGCGCGACGATGCGCAGTTCGCCGGGCGCGACGGCCGGCTCGGGCGCCGACCGCTGCTGCGGCACCCGCGCCCCCGTGAGCCCGTCGGCCCCGTCCACGCCGCTGCCCACCCGAAGGATGCTCGGCGGCAGCAGGCGGCCGGCGCCGGACGCCACGGACGTGCGCAGGAAGCGCGAGAGGGCCGACCACGGGTCGTCCTCCTGCCCGAGTGCGGTGCGCGCCTGGTCCGTCAGCCGCGCGGTCTCCTCCTCCGCTATCCGGCGGACCAGCACGTCCTTGCTCGGGAAGCGGCGGTAGACCGTGCCCACCCCGACCCGGGCCCGGCGGGCCACGTCCTCCATTGGCGCGCCGTATCCCAGCTCGCCGAAGACTTCACGGGCAGCTCGCAGAACGTGTTCCAAGTTGCGCTGTGCGTCCACCCGGAGCGGTGTGGTCCGGCCGGGCACGCCGGCCTCGCCCACGCCCCCGGTCCGGTCACCCGGCACGGACGCCACAGCCGCCGGCCAATGAGAACTCTGCATGTGCATAGATGATCCCCCGGTAATGACGTCTCCCCCCGGAGACTCCCCGCCCTGACTGCCGGGGCAGCCGACAACAGGCTCCACCCCGACGAGGTACGAACATAGTTGAGCGCAGGTCAAGAATGAAGGGGGCAGTTCCGTACAGTCCGCCCCTCGAACGGAGTACGCGCCCGTTCCATCCCGTTTCCGTACACTCCCGCCATCTCGCACCCCCCGTCTGACCTGCGGAGCTCATTCCACACCGGCGGAAGGGGAGGTTCCAACAGGGCTTGCGGGGCACCGACCGTATTTCGCCTGTCCTGTGGACAAAGAGGCGACGGGGGTGCGTCATGGAGAAATGCTGTGTCCCGAAGCGGGTACACAGCACCTGATCGTGGCTCCGCCGCGGGCCGGACCGACGGCCCCGGACGCACCCCACGGGCCACGGGCGACGTCGCGAGGAGATCCTCTGTGAAGCACCCGGCGCGCATTCTCGTGGTCGGCGGCGGCTATGTGGGCATGTACACCGCCCTCCGCCTGCAGCGGAAGCTCAGGAAGGAACTACAGGGCGGCACGGTCGAGATCGTGGTGGTCGACCCTGAGCCGTACATGACCTACCAGCCGTTCCTGCCGGAAGCGGCGGCCGGCTCCATCTCGCCCCGCCACGTCGTCGTACCCCTGCGCCGTGTGCTGCCCCTGTGCCAGGTCGTCATCGGCGAGGTCACGGGCATCGACCACGCCAAGCGCACCGCCACCGTGAAGACGCTGGCCACGGAGGAGGAGGGCACCGGCGCCGTCGAAACGCGGTACGACGAGCTGGTGCTGGCACCCGGCTCGATCTCGCGCACCCTGCCCGTCCCCGGATTGGCCGATTTCGGTATTGGCTTCAAGACCGTCGAGGAAGCCATCGGGCTGCGCAACCACGTACTGGAGCAACTCGACATCGCTTCCTCCACCCGCGACCCGGCGGTCCGGGACGCCGCGCTGACGTTCGTCTTCGTGGGCGGCGGTTACGCGGGCGTCGAGGCGCTCGCCGAGCTGGAGGACATGGCCCGTTATGCGGTGCGGTACTACCACAACGTCCGCCCCGGGGACATGAAGTGGCTGCTCGTCGAGGCGACCGGCCGCATCCTGCCCGAGGTCGGCGAGGAGATGGGCGAGTACGCGATACGGGAGCTGCGCGGCCGCAACATCGATGTGCGGCTGAACACGCGCCTGGAGTCGTCCGAGAACCGCGTCGCCGTACTGGACGACGGGTCACGCTTCCCGACCCGCACGCTCGTATGGACGGCCGGCGTCAAACCGCACCCCATCCTGGCCGCGACCGACTTCCCGCTCAACGAGCGCGGCCGCCTGAAGTGCACCGCCGCGCTCCAGGTGGAGGGCGTCGAGCACGCCTGGGGCGCCGGTGACGCCGCCGCCGTACCGGACGTGACCGCCGACGAGCCCGGCAAGGAGTGCGCGCCCAACGCCCAGCACGCCCTCCGCCAGGCCAAGGTGCTCGCGGAGAACATCGTCGCGGCCATGCGGGGCGAGCCCGTCCAGGAGTACGCCCACAAGTACGTCGGCTCGGTCGCGTCCCTGGGGCTGCACAAGGGCGTGGCACACGTGTACGGGCGGAAGCTGAAGGGCTATCCGGCGTGGTTCATGCACCGCGCCTACCACCTCAGCCGCGTCCCGACCTTCAACCGCAAGGCCCGCGTGCTCGCCGAATGGACGCTCGCCGCCTTCTTCAAACGCGAGATCGTCTCGCTCGGCTCCCTGGAGCACCCGAGGGCGGAGTTCGAACTCGCGGCGGGCACGGGGCGGCACAACGAGGCGAGTTGACGGCGGGAGTGGCGCGGGGTTGACGCCCCTTCGGGGGCCCGGAGCGCGGAGCGGGGACACCGCGCTTACGGTGTCTGCCGGGCATAGCCCTGGACCATATGCCCTTCTCGGCCATACGTTCACCGTTGCGTTCAGTCGAACGGGCGGTCAAGGACGCGGTCAGGAACTCCACCCGCCACCCCGGCGTCTGACGTATGTCAGTCCGGTCGGCCACACTGGACGTGTGACCATGGGTGGGCTCGTATCTGCAAAGAGTGACAAGCGCGAGGAATTGGGACGTTTGCTGCATCACGCCAGAGGGCGCTCGGCGCGCCCCCGCCCGACCTTCCGCCAGCCAACGGCCGGGAGGTACCTTCTGGCCGCCGGACCGACTCGGCGCCGCGACGCGAAGTAAGAGGTACACCTCCGTGAACTTCACTCGCTGGAGCGCCCGTTTCCCCGGCACGCAGCGCCGCGCCGCGCGGTCCGACCGCGGTGCGGCGCCGGGCGCGTCGTCCCCCAAGCCGCCGCGGAGATCCACCGCCCCCGGAGCCGCGCAGCCTGCAGCACCCTCCGGCGCCCCCGTGCCCTCGCCCGCCGACGACGCGGAACGGCCGGAGGCCGACCCCGCCGCGCCCACCACGGCCGGCACCGCATCGGGCACCACGGGCGCGCCACCGGGCGCGGCCCCCGGAAGCGCGGTCCCCGCCGCCCGCGCCGAGCGCCCCGAAGCGCACACCCCGCCCTC
>NZ_NHSG01000009.1:0-4709 GCF_020024005.1 Streptomyces purpurogeneiscleroticus | reverse complement strand
CCTGGGCCCACACGGGCTCGCCGCGGCGGGCCGGCATCTCGTGCCGCCGGGCGAGCCCGTGTGGGCCCAGGTGGCGCCGGCGAACGCCGCGAGCGTGCGGGCGCTGCTCGCCGCCGGCTTCGTCCCCGTGGGGGCCGAGGCGCTGCTGAAGCGCGACCGGTAGAGAGAGGGGGGCCGCAACAGATCGGGGGCGGCCCGCAAGCGCGGCACGTGCCGGGCGAATGGTCTCGGCCGCATTCGGGCGGATCAGGTGCCGGCCGTCCGCTGTCCCGCGGGCGGGACCGGGGCCGGCCACGGGAGGGCGATCCAGACCGTCTTGCCGCCGCTCTCCGTCGGTTCGACGGTGATCTTTCCGCCGGATTCCGCCGCGAGGGAGCGGATGATGACCATGCCGCGGCCGTTGTCCTGCTGGACCGCGGCCGGCAGCCGGCGCGGCATCCGGGGATGGCTGTCCGTGACGCCGATGCGCAGGACTTCGTGGCGGTCGAGGTGGACGTCGACCGTGAAGGTCGGGGACCGGTCCGAGGTGTGCACGACGGCGTTGGTGGCCAGCTCGGAGACGATGAGCCGGACGGAGTCGAGGAGTTCGGCGCGGTCCGCGCCGGCCGGTGTGTCGTCCCACTCCGTGAGGACTCCCGTAACGTATCTGCGCGCCTTCGGTACGGAGCCGGGCGCACTCGGCAGGGTCAGTGTTGCTTCCTGGTGATCCGCCATCGCCGCGCCGTCCCTTTCCCACCCGAGGCCGTCTCCCCGCTGGACAGCGACATGATCGGGTCCGAAAATCGGTCCCTTGCCGCTGCTTTGCGCCAGACTGCCACTCATGCTGCCCCTGCCGTGAGCCATCCACCAAGATATGCATATATCTGTCGCCCGAAGCGGTGAACTCTGCTACGCGAGACCGTATTTGGGCGGCACACTGACGCATCGGTGTCAGTTATGACGAATCGCGGTACGTCCGTGAGGAGGGTTCATGCACCACGGTCCCGCAGTGCGCCGTCGCAAGCTCGGTGCGGAGTTGAGGCGCCGCCGGAATCTGGCCGGGCTCACGAGCGGCGAGGCCGCCCGCCTTGTGGGCTGGCATCAGTCGAAGGTGAGCCGGATAGAGACCGGCCGGAGCGGAGTGCGTCCGGCCGACGTGGAACGGCTGCTGGACGCCTATGAGGTGCGCGACGAGGAGTCCCGCGCACTGCTGGCCGCGCTGTGCGGCCAGGACGCGGGCGGCGGCAGCGGAGGGGAAGCCGGGCGCGGCTGGTGGCACACCTACCGTGACCTGCTGCCGCCCGCCTACCGGGACTTCATCAGCCTGGAGGCCGGCGCTTCGCACGCGCGGACGCTGGAGACGACGGTCGTACCCGGACTGCTGCAGACTCCGGACTACGCGCGGGCCGTCACGCGGGCCGCGCTGGCCGACCTACCGCAGAGCAGAATCGATGCGCTTGTCGACGTGCGCATAGCGCGGCAGAGCGTTCTGGAGGGGGACCCTCCGCTGAAACTTTCAGCCGTGTTGGACGAGGCGGTACTACGCCGTCCGGCGGGTGGTCCAGAGGTGATGAAAGCCCAATTGCGGCATCTCCTGAAGGTCATGGAACTGCCGCATGTGCGGCTGCAGGTGCTGCCGTTCACTGCCGGGGTCCACATCGGCATCACCGGCCCTTTCGTTATCTTCTCCTTTCCGCTCATTGCTGACTTGGATGTGGTGGTTCTCGACCATTTGACGAGTAGCCTCTATCTCGAACGCAAAGAGGACCTCAGGGCGTACAGCGATGCATTCGACACGCTGCGGGGGCACGCCCTCTCATGCGAGGAATCATCGGCTTTGATTGCCCGGGCCGCAGAAGGCTGACAGCCTGGCCCGGGCGCGTTGAGGAGGCTCCAAAATGACGGCATCGCCGCGGTACGTACCCGCCAGCACGGCCCTTACGGGCGCGCGCTGGGTGCGCAGCACGCGCAGCACGGGAATGAACAACTGCGTCGAGACCGCCCGGGTCAACGGTGAAACTCTCGCCGTGCGCGACTCGAAGGACATTTCGGGACCGGCGTTGCTGTTCGCGGTCCCTGCATGGCGGGCTTTTGTCGACGCCCTGCACATCGGTCGGCCCATAAAGGAGGGCTGATCCAGCTAAAAGAAGGGCTGATCCAGCCCTCCCCGGAACCGGTTCAAGAATAAAATTCCGACACCTGTTCCGGGGAATTCGGTCAAGCGGTCGTCAAGCGGTCGGCGCGGTCGAAAGAATCGCGCCGACCGCTTCGTCGATCTGCCGGTCGGTCAGATCCCCACGAGCGGTCAGCCGAAGCCGCGAAATACCGTCGGGAACGGACGGCGGACGGAAACAGCCGACCATCAGACCCGCCGCACGGCAATCGGCGGCCCACCGCACGGCCGCCTCGGGCGAGGGCGCCCGCACGGAGACCACCGCGGCCTCCGGAAGGACCGCGGACAGTCCTCCTGCCGTCAGCCGGCGGTGGAGTTCGCGGGCCACGGCACGGGCCCGGTCCGCGCGCCGCGGCTCGCGGCGGAGCAGCCGGAGCGCCGCGAGCGCGCCACCGGCGGCGGCAGGCGCCAGGCCGGTGTCGAAGATGAACGTACGGGCCGTGTTGACCAGATGCTCGATGACCTTCGCCGGGCCCAGTACCGCACCGCCCTGACTGCCCAGGGACTTGGAGAGCGTCATGGTGGCGACCACGTCCCGGTCCCCCGCCAGGCCCGCCGCGTGCAGCGCGCCACGCCCGCCCTCGCCCAGTACGCCCAGTCCGTGCGCGTCGTCCACCAGCAGTGCGGCGCCGTGCGCGCGGCAGGCGGTGGCGTACCCGGCCAGCGGCGCCGCGTCGCCGTCCACCGAGAAGACCGAGTCGGAGACGAGCACGGCCCGGCCTTCGTAGTCCGGTTCGACGTGGGCCGCGTCGATGGCCTTGTGCACGGCCTCGGGGTCGCTGTGCGGGACGACGGCCGTACGGGCGCGGGAGAGGCGGCAGCCGTCGATGAGGGAGGCGTGGTTGCCGGCGTCGGAGACGACCAGGGAGCCGGGCGCGGTGAGCGCGGTGACGGCGGCGAGATTGGCCGCGTAACCCGAGGACAGGACCAGTGCGGCCTCGAAACCGCAGTATTCGGCCAGTTCGCGTTCGAGCTGCGCGTGCAGTTCGGTGGTGCCGGTGACCAGCCGGGAGCCGGTCGCGCCGGCGCCCCAGCGGTGCGCGGCGGCCGCGGCGGCCCGGGTGACCTCGGGATGCCGGGCGAGGCCCAGGTAGTCGTTGCTCGCCAGATCCAGGAGCGCCGAGTCGGCCGGGCGCGGGTTCAGCGTCCGTACGAGTCCGGCGCCGCGACGCCGCTCGCGCGCCTCGTCGATCCAGGCGAAGGGGTCGTTACCGGGCTGGGCTGCGGCGGGATCGGCAGGCATCGGCTTCCTCGGGTTTGTTGGCTGTCGATAGACGTTAGCGGTCGTTACGCCTGCTTACGGTGTGGCGATACACACACCGCCAACCAGCGGCCTTGTGGGAATCCTCCTTGGCCCCGGGCGGTGCCGTAGGACAGGATCTTCGCCATGGACCTGCTGAACGCTCTGGTGGAGAAGGGTCTGCGGCGCGAGTCGCCGACCCGCGAAGAGGCACTCGCCGTACTGGCGACATCCGATGACGAGCTGCTCGACGTCGTAGCGGCGGCGGGCAAGGTCCGCCGCCAGTGGTTCGGGCGGCGGGTGAAGCTGAACTATCTGGTCAACCTCAAGTCGGGCCTGTGCCCGGAGGACTGCTCCTACTGCTCCCAGCGGCTCGGCTCCAAGGCCGAGATCCTCAAGTACACCTGGCTCAAGCCCGACGAGGCGTCCAAGGCGGCCGCCGCCGGTGTCGCGGGCGGCGCCAAGCGGGTGTGCCTGGTGGCCAGCGGCCGCGGCCCCACGGACAAGGACGTGGACCGCGTCTCGCAGACGATCTCGGCCATCAAGGAGCAGAACGAGGGCGTCGAGGTGTGCGCCTGCCTGGGGCTGCTCTCCGACGGCCAGGCGTCGCGGCTGAAGGACGCGGGCGCCGACGCCTACAACCACAACCTCAACACGTCCGAGGCGACGTACGGGAAGATCACCACGACGCACACCTACGAGGACCGCGTCTCCACCGTCCAGCAGGCCCAGGCGGCCGGCATGTCCGCCTGCTCCGGCCTGATCGCGGGCATGGGCGAGAGCGACGAGGACCTGGTGGACGTGGTCTTCTCGCTGCGCGAGCTGGACCCCGACTCCGTACCGGTGAACTTCCTGATCCCCTTCGAGGGCACCCCGCTGGCCAAGGAGTGGAACCTCACCCCGCAGCGCGCCCTGCGCATCCTGGCCATGGTCCGCTTCGTCTGCCCCGACGTCGAGGTCCGCCTCGCCGGCGGCCGCGAAGTACACCTGCGCACCCTGCAGCCCCTCGCGCTGCACCTGGCCAACTCCATCTTCCTGGGCGACTACCTCACCAGTGAGGGCCAGGCCGGCAAGGACGACCTCGCGATGATCGAGGACGCCGGGTTCGAGGTGGAGGGCGCGGGCACCACCACGCTGCCCGCGCACCGCGCCGACGCACTGGCCGCCGCGGGCGGCGGCTGCGGCGGGCACGGTGACGGCGGCGGCTGCGCGCCGTGCGGTGACGGCGGGGCCGAGCCGGCCGCCGCCGAGCCCGAGCCGGTCGCCGCCGGTGCGGTGGCCGAGGCGCCGGACGCCGACGGTGTCCGTACGGACCTG
>NZ_NHSG01000008.1:0-4645 GCF_020024005.1 Streptomyces purpurogeneiscleroticus | reverse complement strand
AAGCCGCACCGGCCCACCGCCCGGCCTGCTCCTCGCCGTCATCTCCCTCTGCACCGCCACGACGGTCGCCAACATCTACCTGGCCGCGCCGCTCCTGAGCCTCATCGCCCGCGGCTTCGGACTGCCCGCCGCCGGCGTCAGCTGGATCACCGCGATCTCCCAACTCGGTTACGCCATCGGCCTGTTGTCCTTCGTACCGCTGGGTGACACCGCCAACCGGCGCCGCCTGATCGCCGTGCTCTCCGTCGTCACCGCCGCCGCGATGACCGCCGCGGGCCTCGCCCCCGGCCTGCCTGCGCTGGGCGCCGCGCTGCTGGTCGCCGGCGCCACCACCGTCATCCCGCAGCTCCTCGTGCCGCTGGTCGCCGAGCGGGCGCCCGCGGCACGCCGCGGCCTGCACGTCGCGGCCGTGGTCGCGGGCCTGTTCACCGGCATCGTCGCGGCGCGTGTACTGGGCGGACTGGCGGGCGAGGCGTACGGCTGGCGCGCCGTCCTCCTCGGCTCGGCCGCGCTCACCGTACTGATCGGCTGCGTGACCGCCGCGCTGCTGCCGCCCGAGCGCCGCGAGGTCTCCGGCGCGCTGCTGACCCGCATCGGCAAGGGCATCGCCCAGGTCCCGGGGACCCTGACCGCCTCTCCCGACCTGCGGCGCGCATGCCTGCGCCAGGGCGGGCTGTTCGGCGTGTGGAGCGCGCTGTGGACGGCGGTGGTCCTGCTGCTGACCGGCGCGCCATACAACTTCTCCACCGCGACCGCCGGGCTCTTCGGCCTCTTCGGGCTGGTCTCCGCGATGGTGGCGCCGCTGGCCGGCGGCCTGATCGACCGCTTCGGCACGGATCGCGTGGTGGCCGCCGCCTACACGCTGACGCTGGTCTCCGTACCCCTCTTCCTGCTCGGCGGACACCAGCTGTGGGCCCTGTGCCTGGCAGCCGTACTCGTGCACGCCGGCCTCGTCTGCGGCCAGGTCGCCAACCAGACCCGCGCCCTGACGTCCACCGGCTCCCCCGCCGCGGCCAACACCGCCTACATGGTCACGGCCTTCTTCGCCGGCGCCCTGGCCTCCGCCCTCACCGGCCCGGTCTTCACCCACTGGCACTGGCCCGGCGTCTGCGCCCTCGCCCTCCTCTGGCTGGCCGCGGGCCGCTTCCTCCCGTACAGCAGGCCCGGCCGCCGCTGAGGCGGCACGGTACGCCCGGGAAGGGGCCCGGTACGTCCGGGCATCGTGCTCCCCGGACGTACCGCTCCCCCGGTCGCCCGAACGGTCACCCGAGCCGCGTCACGTCCAGCCCGCCGTCCGCGTACTGCTTCCGCAGCACCTTCTTGTCGAACTTCCCCACGCTCGTCTTCGGGACGGCCGGGATGACCGCCCAGCGCTCGGGGAGCTGCCAGCGGGCGATGCGGCCGGCGAGGAACTCCTTCAGGGCTTCGTAGCCCGTCGTGGCGCCTTCCTTCAGGACGACCGTGGCCAGCGGGCGTTCGCCCCACTTCTCGTCCGGGACCGCGACCACGGCGGCCTCGGCGACGTCCGGGTGGGCCATCAGGTGGTTCTCCAGCTCGACCGAGGAGATCCACTCGCCGCCGGACTTGATGACGTCCTTCGCGCGGTCGGTGAGGGTGAGGTAGCCGTCGGGCGTGATCGTGCCGACGTCGCCCGTGCGCAGCCAGCCGTCCGGGCTGAACTTGTCGTCGGGGCGGAACGCCTCGCCGTCCGCGCCGCCGTAGTACGCGCCCGCGATCCACGGCCCGCGTACCTCCAGTTCGCCGGCCGACTCGCCGTCCCAGGGCAGGTACTCGCCGCCGGGCCCGGCCAGCCGCGCCTCCACGGAGGCCGGGAAGCGGCCCTGCGTACAGCGGTAGCGCCACTCCTCGTCGCCGGTCACGCCGGCCGGCGGGTGCGCGACGCTGCCCAGGGGCGAGGTCTCGGTCATGCCCCAGGCGTGCACGACGCGGATGCCGTGCCGGTCCTCGAACGCCTTCATGAGGGAGGGCGGGCAGGCCGAGCCGCCGATGATCACCGTGCCCAGGCAGGCCACGTCACGCTCGGTGGCGTCCAGCTCGGCGAGCAGACCCTGCCAGATGGTGGGCACCGCGGCGCCGATGGTGGGACGTACGGCCTCGATCATCTCGGCGAGCGGGGCCGGCTGGAGGAAGCGGTCCGGCATCAGCAGCGAGGAGCCCGCCATGAAGGCGGCGTGCGGCAAGCCCCAGGCGTTTACATGAAACATGGGGACGACCGGGAGCGCGGTGTCGCGGCTGCTCAGGGCGAACGCCTCGGCGTTGTTGACCTGCATCGAGTGCAGGTAGAGCGAGCGGTGGCTGTAGACCACGCCCTTCGGCTCGCCGGTGGTGCCGGAGGTGTAGCAGAGCGCGGCGGCCTGCCGCTCGTCGGTCTCGGGCCAGGCGTACGTCTCGGGGCGGCCGGCCAGCAGCTCCTCGTAGTCGTGGACCTGCGCGGCCGTGCCCGCCAGTACGGAGCGGTCGCCCGGGCCCGCGACGACGATGTGCTCCAGCGTGGGCAGCTGCGGGAGCAGCGGGGCGAGCAGCGGCAGCAGCGAGCCGTTGACGAGGACGACCCGGTCGGCGGCGTGGTTGACGATCCAGACCAGCTGCTCGGCGGGCAGCCGGAGGTTCAGGGTGTGGAGGACCGCGCCCATGGAGGGGATCGCGAGGTACGCCTCCAAGTGGACGGAGTTGTTCCACATGAGGGTCGCTACGCGTTCGTCGTCGCGTACGCCCAGGTCGTCGTGGAGGGCATGGGCCAGCTGCGCGGCGCGCAGGCCGGTTTCCCGGAAGGACTGGCGGTGCGGCTCGCCCTCCCCGGTCCAGGTGATCACCTCGGCCCTGCCGTGCACGGTGGACCCGTGGGCAAGGATGCGGGTCACTGTCAGCGGTACGTCCTGCATCGTGCTCAGCACCGGGGGCCTCCCGAAGACCTGTTACGGGCGAGTAGATTTCCGCTGATTCTGCTGCCGTACCTCGCGGTATGTCACTACCGCTCGGGAAAAACAGGCGTGTGACCCGTCACGCCACTGTCCGGTTGACGTGCAGGATCGCTGTGCGGGAGCGGCCGGCTCGGGCCGCCCGCCCTCAGGCCGCCCGCGCCAGGTCGGGGTCCTCGCGCAGCTTGGCCAGCGCCCGGGAGACGGCGCTCTTGACCGTGCCCACCGAGACGTCCATCACCTCGGCGGTCTGCGCCTCGCTCAGGTCCTCGTAGTACCGCAGTACGACCATGGCCCGCTGCCGGTCGGGCAGCCTGAGCACCGCGCGCCACATCGCGTCGCGCAGTACCTGCCGCTCCGCGGGATCCGGGGCGGCCGTTACGGGGCCGGGCTCGGGCAGCTCGTCGCAGGCGTACTCCTCGATCTTCCGCTTGCGCCACTGCGACGTACGGGTGTTCACCAGCGCCCGCCGTACGTAACCGTCCAGCGCGCGGTGGTCCTCGATCCGCTCCCAGGCCACGAAGGTCTT
Organism: Streptomyces purpurogeneiscleroticus; assembly: GCF_020024005.1. Taxonomy (NCBI): domain Bacteria; kingdom Bacillati; phylum Actinomycetota; class Actinomycetes; order Kitasatosporales; family Streptomycetaceae; genus Streptomyces; species Streptomyces purpurogeneiscleroticus. Next base: position 1,177 of record NZ_NHSG01000008.1, on the reverse strand, counting down.
GGTCAGCGCGGTCTGGAGGAGGTCCTCCGCGTCGTTGGGGTTTGCGGTGAGCGAGCGGGCCGCGCGCAGCAGCGCCGGGCCCCGGTCCCGTACGTACGCCGCGAACGACGGGAAGGACGGGAACGAGGCGACGGAAGGGAGCGCCGAGGGCGACGGGAGCGGCGTCGGCGACGGTGCCACCGCGGCGGTCGAGGCGCCCTTGCACACTGGCGTGGTCATGCCCTCCACGCTAGGAGCGCCGGGCTCGGCGGGGATCGGCCCGAGGTGCCGAAGCCGCATCCGCCTCAGGTTGTACGGGTGGGGCCGGCCCCACCTCCTCAGGGCGGAGCGCGGACCCACCCCCGTCAGGGTCCGTCCGACGGGGCTCTCCCGGCCGATGCCGTCCCGACGGGGGTGGCCGGTCACTTGATCACCGCTACCGGAGCGTCCACATAGTTGCGGTCGATGCTCAGCGCGCGGCCGCCGTGGGTCTCCACCACGTGGCCGACGTACTGGTGGATCCGGCGGTTCGGGTGCCAGGACGTCGCCGGCAGCCACCGCTCACCGTAGGCGGACGGCGGCGTCTTCCAGCGCGCGAACCACATGATCTCCGGCAGGTCGGTGACCCCCTGCGCGCGCACCTGCGCCATGTGCCGCACGCCGGAGTTCGCGCTGCTGTAGAACCCCGGCAGGTAGCCGAAGCGGCTCACCTCGCGGTTCCAGGAGCGGATGAAGCGCAGCGTGCGGTCCGCGCAGGCGCGGTTCGTCAGGCTGTACGCCTCGATGTCCAGGTAGATCGGGCTGCGCGGCATGATCCCGTACGCGCGTGCCCGGTTCACCGCCACCCTGGCCTCGGTCACGCCCTGGCCGTAGGGGTCGGCGCCGATGGCGTACTTCCGCTTGTGCTTGTTCTTCACGCACGGCGCCTGCGAGCCGAGATAGATGGGTAGCACCCGCCAGCCGGCCCACTTCGCGCCCTGGAACCACTGCGGGCTGAGATTGTGCTGCTTGGGACAGGCGCGGCCGCGCCCCGCGAAGTAGACGCCGATGGCCCGGTACCGGGTGCTGTTCCAGGCCCGGAGCGAGCTGACCGCCGGGGCCTCGCACGTGTCGATCCCGAAGCCCTTGTAGAGGTACGGGCCGGTCGGCGGGGCCTTGGCGGGGGCCCGTACCTCTACAAGGGCTTCGGGATCGACAC
>NZ_NHSG01000007.1:0-3924 GCF_020024005.1 Streptomyces purpurogeneiscleroticus | reverse complement strand
GGACCCGCAGGCCACGCCCGCCGCCGCACCGCTGCCGCCCGGCGCCGGCTGAGCCGCGAAATCCCCGGCACCCTCGCCGTCCTGCCGACACCGGAGGACCTCGCGGCCATGGGCCGCTACCGCACCTTCCCCTTCACCGGCCAGGACCACCCCGGCTACCTCCGCCGGCTCGACGGCCTGCTCCGCACCCTCGCGGCCCAGGGCCGGCACACCACGCTCACCCTCTTCGACCCCGGCGAATACGCCGCCTACTGCACCGACAACGGACTCCACCCCGACCGCCCCGAAAGCCGCGCCCGGTACACCACCGAGACGGCCGCAACCGGCGCCACCGTCCCGTACACCGGACGACGGCTCACCGACACCCTGCCCGCACTCCTCGACGAGGCCGACCGCCGGGACACCTGGGACCGCGCCGGCGCCCTCCTCGCCACCGCAGGCCACTGCCCCGCCTGCGACGGCGACACCGCCCACGACGCCTTCGAAAACGCCTCCCAGGCCATGCTCCGGCTCCTCGACGCCCTGGGACCCGGCAGACACCACCTCGTCTGCAGCGTCCCCGCCGGCGACGGCAGCCCGCTGCTCGCGACACTGAACGCCACGGCACGCCCCGACGGCCGACTCCACCTGGCCGAAGCGGAAGCACTGATCTTCTGCACGGTGCTCGCCGCCGGCATCGCCCTGCGCCGCCCGGGCGGCGTCGTCTCCCGCACCCTCGACGACGAGCACGGCGACGAAGTACGCGGCTGGTCCCTGCACGGCACCTGGCTGCGCGCCCTCACCGCAGCCGAGGTCTTCTCCGCGTACTGCACCGACGCCAGGACCGGCGATCCCGTCTCACCCGAGCCGGGCGTCGACTACCTCCCCGGCATCGCCGTGCCGCCGCCCGCATACCCGCACCAGTACTGCGGAGACACGTAACAGACCGGCGGGCAGCCCGCCCGAAACGCCGATGGCCGCCCCGCCACAAGGGCGGGACGGCCATCGGAAGCACGGCATCAGCACACAGCACTGCGCCGCTGAGGAGAAGAACCTGCGGTCACTCCCCGGAGAGCACCGCCTGCGCCGCCAGACGGGCCTCCTCGGCGGTGTCCGCCGCACGCGCCGCCGACGCGGCACGCTCGCACTGCGCCAGCGTGTGCTTCGCCAGCGTCGCGCGCACGTAAGGAAGCGACGCCGCACCCATGGAAAGGCTGGTGACGCCCAGTCCGGTCAACACACACGCGAGCAGCGGGTCGGAAGCCGCCTCGCCGCACACACCACAGCTCTTGCCCTCGGCCTTGGCGGCCTCGGCCGAGATCGCCACCAGGTCGAGCAGCGCGGGCTGCCACGGGTCCTGCAGCCGGGACACCGCACCGACCTGACGGTCGGCCGCGAAGGTGTACTGCGCCAGGTCATTGGTGCCCAGCGACAGGAACTCCACCTCCTGCAGGATCGAACGCGCCCGCAGCGCGGCGGAGGGAATCTCCACCATCGCACCGAACTTCGCCTGCAGCCCCGCCTCACGGCACGCGTCGGCGAACGCCTTGGCGTCCGTACGGTCCGCCACCATCGGCGCCATGACCTCGAGGTAGACCGGCAGCCCCTCCGCCGCCTTGGCCAGCGCGGTGAGCTGGGTCCGCAGCACGTCGGGGTGGTCGAGCAGGGTACGCAGACCCCGCACGCCCAGCGCCGGGTTCGGCTCGTCCGACGGCGTCAGGAAGTCCAGCGGCTTGTCCGCGCCCGCGTCCAGCACGCGCACGACCACCCGGCCCTCGGGGAACGCCTCCAGCACCTGGCGGTACGCCTCGACCTGCTTCTCCTCCGACGGCGCGTTCTTGCTGTCGTCGAGGAACAGGAACTCGGTACGGAACAGCCCGACGCCCTCGGCACCGGCCTCGACCGCCGCCGGAACGTCCGCCGGACCGCCGACATTCGCCAGCAGCGGCACCTTGTGGCCATCGGACGTCGCGCCCGGCCCGGTGGCGGCGGCGAGCGCGGCCTTCCGCTCCGCTGCCGCCCGCTCCATCTCGGCACGCTTCTCGTCACTCGGGTTCACGAAGATCTCCCCGGTGGAGCCGTCCACGGCCACCACGGTGCCCTCGACCAGCTCGTGCGCACCCGGCAGCGCGACCACGGCCGGCACGCCCAGCGCCCGCGCCAGAATCGCGCTGTGGCTGGTCGGCCCGCCTTCCTCGGTCACGAAGCCGAGCACCAGTGACGGGTCCAGCAGCGCCGTGTCGGCCGGCGCGAGGTCCCGCGCGATCAGCACGTACGGCTCGTCGCTGTCCGGCACACCCGGCATCGGCACGCCCAGCAGCCGCGCCACGATCCGGTTCCGCACGTCGTCCAGGTCCGCGACCCGGCCCGCCAGGTACTCCCCGGCACCGGCCAGCAGCGCCCGGTAGGCGGCGAACGCGTCGTACACACCGCGCTCGGCCGTGCTGCCCACCGCGATCCGGCGGTCGACGTCGGCCATCAGCTCGGGGTCCTGGGCCATCATGGCCTGGGCCTCCAGCACCGCCTGCGCCTCACCGCCCGCGAGGTTGCCGCGGGCGATCAGGTCGGCGGCCACGGCTTCCACGGCCTGGCGGGCGCGCCCCTGCTCGCGCTCCGCTTCCTCGGCGGGGATCTGCTTGGCCGGCGGTTCCAGCACCGCCGTCCCCATGTGCCGCACCTCGCCTATGGCGACACCGTGGCTCACGCCGACGCCTCGCAGCGTTGTCTCCATTGCACCCGTCTCCGTGTGATGCGACGGTCACTGCCGTCGCGTTGAACTGTCGTACGTGCGGTCCGGTGGGACCGCTCGGTACACGCTGCCGTCCGCGCGCGCCACGCGCGCGTGCCCTACGGAACGGCGCCGCGCATCACTGCCAGCTGAAAAGCTGGTCTCCGGCCTTTACGTCGCCGTCCTCGCGCACGTCGCCGAGCGCGTCAGCGGTGGCCTCCAGAGCAACGACGGGGCAGACCGGCGACTTGCCGGCCTCCTCGACGGCGGCGGGGTTCCACCGGACGACGCCCTGGCCGCGCGTCACGGTGTCCCCCTTATTGACGAGCAGCTCGAAGCCCTCGCCGTTGAGCTGAACGGTGTCGATGCCGAGGTGCGTCAGTACTCCGTGCCCGGCGCTGTCGACGACGACGAACGCGTGCGGGTGCAGAGAAACGACGACACCTTCCACGGGCGCGAGCGCCACGGAAGGCTCCCGCTCAGGGTCGATCGCGGTACCGGGCCCCACCATCGCGCCGGAGAAGACGGGGTCAGGAACTGCACTGAGCCCGATGGCGCGTCCGGCGAGCGGGGACGTCACGGTGGTCATGGGAAGCCTCCCAGGGGTGGAGATCTATCAGGTCGCCGTCACTACCTGTCCCGGACGGCGCACCGGTCAGAGCGTAAGTCATAAGAAGTGGACACTCCGCACGAGAGACGCGAGGCGCGATCACGCGTGTGAAGGGGTACCGCTGGACGCTCGCCCTTCCCCCGATTTGCCTCGCCCCAACCCCACCTGTACTGTCTAACACCTGCCCCGGAAACGAGGACGCAGTCACTGCGCCCCGAGACCGGGACAGCACCCCATCAGAGTCCTGATCCGAGAATCTCGGTCAATTCTGTATGCCTGCATTGTTTTGCAATGCGTGCAATGGCTACGGAAAAGAGCGCGGTTCGGAAGGCCAGAAAGACCTGATAGAGTGTGAAACACCGAAGGGAAGCGCCCGGAGGGCCCGGTGAAACGGGACCAAAGGAAGCGTCCGTTCCTTGAGAACTCAACAGCGTGCCAAAAGTCAACGCCAGATATGTTGATACCCCGTCTCCAGCATCCGCTGGGACGAGGTTCCTTTGAAAAAACACAGCGAGGACGCTGTGAACGTCTGGACCTATTCCGTCCGGACGTTCCGCTCTCGTGATGTGTGCACCGGATTACCGGTAAACATTCACGGAGAGTTTGA
>NZ_NHSG01000006.1:0-2609 GCF_020024005.1 Streptomyces purpurogeneiscleroticus | reverse complement strand
GCGGGGTGGGGGTACGGCGGTACTGGAGGAAGGCTGTATGTGAGCTGTAGGGGATGCGCGAGGATCGGCTCATGGCCGACCTCACCACGAAGCACGCCATCACCTTCGACGCGGACCGCGTCACCAAGCGCTTCAGCAGCTGGGACCGCGGCGAACACGAACGCGAATGGCGCGGTCTCACGCTGCTCGCCGAGCACGCCCCCGGCCTCGCCCCGCAGCCGCTGACCTGCGCACTCACCGCCGAACCGCCGAGCATCACCATGACCCGGCTCCCCGGCGCACCACTGCGCGGCACGCACCTGGACGCCGCGCAGACCGCCGCCGTCGCCGCCGCCGTGACCCGCCTCCACGAGGCACTGCCCCGGCAGGTACTGACCGCCGTACCGCTCCGGCCCTGGTGTGTGGGAGAAGCCGCGGCCACCCTGCGCAGCTGGTACGACGCCAGGCCGGGACCGCACCCCGACCCCTTGGTGGAACGGGCCTTCGGCGAGGGGGCCCGCTGGCTCGCGGGCCCGGATCCGGACCGGCTGGCCGCTGCCGAACCGCCACCCGTACTGGGCTTCGCGGACGGCAACCTCGCCAACTACCTCTGGGACGGGGAGGGGAACGGGTCCGGGGACGGGAACGGGTCCGGGTCCGGGTCCGGGGACGGGGCGTGCGTACGGCTCGTTGACTTCGAGGACAGCGGCCGCAGCGACCGGGCCTTCGAACTCGCCGAGATCACCGAACACGTCTCGGCATGGTCCGACAGCCACCTCCCCGCCGACGCCCTCCTCACCCATTTCGACCTCACCCGGGAAGAGGCCGCCCGCCTGCGCGACGCCCGCCGGCTCTGCACCATCATCTGGCTCTTCCTCCTGTGGGGCGACGCGCGAGCCGACCGTCCCCGCAACCCGCCGGACACCCTCCCCGGCCAGGCCCTGCGCGTCCTGGAGCGCCTCGGCTCCCGCTGACAGCCACCGTGCCGTGCCCGCAGATCGTCGTGCCCGCGGGCACAGCAGTCCCCTGCCGTGCCCGCACCGGTGCGACGTTACGGTTACGGGGACACCTCCTCGAGCGGCCGGTTTGTGGTCTCCTCGGCGAAGAACGCGGCGGCAAGCGCGCCCACGAGGGCTACGCCGCCCAGTGTCATGAAGACCACGGAGACCTGGCCCCCGCCTGCGTAGATCGCCCCCACCAGCACCGGACCTAGGATCACCCCGAGCCGGTTGAGGGCGCCGCCGATGCTGCACCCCAGCGCCCGCATGCGCGTCGGGTACAGCTCGGGCGTGTAGAGGTACAGGCAGATGTTCGAGCCGAAGAAACAGACCGCGGCGAGCGAGGTCCACACCAGTACCTGCACGGGCGTACGGGCACCGAGCACGCCGAGCACGATCAGCAGCGCGGCCGCGCCGCCGAGGAAGAACGCGAAGACCTTGCGCCGCCCGATCAGGTCGACGGTGAGCGCCACCAGCAGACAGCCGAAGAAACCGGCGACCGAGGTGACCGTCGAGTACATCAGCGCATCGGAGAGCGACAGCCCGTACTGCTTCCCGTAGATCGTCGGCAGCCAGGACGTAATGCCGTAATTGACGAAGTAGCCGGTGAACCAGAGCGCCCCGATGACCAGCGTCCGGCGCCGGTACCGCCCCGTGAACAGCCCCTTCACGCCTGTCGCGGCGGCTTCGGCGGGGGTGGCGGGGACGGCGGCTCGCACTGTTGCTGTGGCGCCGATCGTGGCGTGCGCGCCGTCCGCGCCGGTCGTGGCGTGCGCGCCGGGCGTGCGGCTTGTACTTGCCGTGCCGGCCGTACTGACCGGACTCGCCGGGCCGTCCGTGGTGACGGGGGCGACCGGTGGGAGCGGGGCTCCCGTCGCCGCGGCGACCTTGGCCTCGATCAGGTCCATCGTCGCCTCGGCCTCCCGCATCCGGCCGCGGTCGGCGAGCCAGCGCGGCGACTCGGGGACGGTGCGCTGCACGAGGATGCACAGCAGCCCCGGCACGGCCGCCATGGCGTACATCCAGCGCCAGCCCAGTGCCGGCACGATCCACGCCGCTGCCACCGCCCCGATGGTGAGGCCGGCGGGGAAAACCAGTTCGTACAGCAGCACGAAGCGACCGCGCTTGAAGCTGCGGGTGATCTCGCTGATGAAGGTCGCAGCGACGGGTACCTCGCCGCCGATCGCCAGGCCCTGCACGAAGCGCAGCAGCATGAAGGGCGACGGCGACGGGCTCATGGCCAGCGCGAGCGAGGACAGCCCCGACACGCCGATACAGATCGCGATGACCTTCACGCGCCCGATGCGGTCCGCCATCCGGCCAGAGAAGAGCGCGCCGATGAGCATGCCGAGGGAACCGATGGTGAGCACGGCGGTGGCGTCACCGTCCGTGAGGTGCCACTCCTGGCGCAGCTCAGGCATGGCGTAGGCGATCAGCAGCTGGTCGAAGGCTTCGAAGAAGGTCACCACGCCGATGACGATGCGGACGGTGACGTGCCAGCGGGACAGGGGGAGACGTTCGAAACGGGCGGCGATGCCGGCGCGGAGGGCGTCGGCGTCACGGCCCGGAGATGCGTCGAGACTCATCCGGGATTCCTCCAGACCCGGCACGGGGCACGGGCGAGGGATGGGG
>NZ_NHSG01000005.1:0-14871 GCF_020024005.1 Streptomyces purpurogeneiscleroticus | reverse complement strand
GCCGACCCCCCGCCCGCCACCCAGCCTCCGACCACGGCCGGCACGGGCGGCGGCACGACGGGCGGTTCCTCGGGCGGCTCGTCCTCCGGCGGCTCCTCAGGAGGCTCCTCCAGCGGCGGCACGCTGGGTGGCCTGCTGGGCTGACGGCCTGCCTGCGGCGGCCCGGGACCTCGGTCCCGGGCCGCTTCGGCTGTTCAGAGGGCCCGGCCCTGCGCGTGCCCGTGTCCGTACCCGGGGCCCGTGCCCGTGTCTGTACCGGGGTCCGCGCCCGTGGTGTCTACCGGGGCCCGTGCCCGTGTCCGTACCGGGCGAGCTCGCTCGCGGCCTCGGTGAGATCCTTTGCCGTGTCGATCGCGCGCCAGTAGGCGCCGTGCGGCAGCGGGAAACCGGCCAGCCGGCGCTCGCGCGCGAGCCGCGGGAACGTCATGCGTTCGTGGTCGCCGCGGTCCGGCAGCAGCCCTCTGAAGGCCGCCGAGAAGACGTACACGCCCGCGTTGATCAGGTACGGCGACGGCGGCGCCTCGATGAAGTCCAGTACGTGCCCGAAGGGGTCCGTTTCGACGGCGCCCCAGGGGATCCGCGGCCGGGCCAGCGCCAGCGTGGCCTCCGCGCCCCGCTCGTGGTGGAAGTCCGCCATCTCGCGCAGGGAGAAGCGCGTCCAGATGTCGCCGTTGGTGGCGTACCAGGGCTGCTCGGGGCGGGGGAGTGAGGCGGCGGCGTACTTCAGTCCGCCGCCGCGGCCCAGCGGTTCGTTCTCCACGACGGTGGTGACCCGCAAGGGCAGTTCGGCCTGGTCGAGCCAGTCCTGGAGGACCTCGGCGAGGTGGCCGCAGGAGACGACCGCGTCGGTGACGCCCTCGGCGGCCAGCCAGGCGAGCTGATGGCCGATGATCGGGGTCCCGGTGCCCGGGATCTCGACCATCGGCTTGGGCCGGTCATCGGTGTACGGGCGGAGCCGCGAGCCCTGGCCGCCTGCCAGGACCACGGCCTGCGTGGGATGCGGATACGGGACGCCTGTCATGTTCCGCACCCTATGCGGCGATCGCGGTGGCCGAGGATGGCCACCGCGACCAGGGGGCCGTCGGTCGGTTTCCGGGCGCTCCGCGAGGGAACGCCGTGCGCCGTGTACGTACGTACGTCACGTCACCTGTCACTTCGCAGTGGCGACCCCGCTCGCGAACGACGTGTCGCAGACCGGCCGCGAGTACGCCTGCGCACGGTGCGAGGCGCCGTACTTCTCGACCGCGGCGCGCCCCAGGGCACGGGCGATGGACGCGCAGTGCTTGGCCAGCGACGGGCGCTTGGTGGTGGCTTCCTGGAGGTGGGTCAGGGCGGTGCCCGGGTTCTTCTCCTGGAGTTCGGCCAGGAGCTGGTCGCGCAGGACCTCCTGAGGGGCTCTGTGGCGGGGCTGCTGGTGGCTGGCGGCCGTACCGGAGGACGCGGTGAGCATCTGCGACTCGGAGGTCGGCGAGGCCCACGGCACGCGGGTGACGGCGAGCGTCCCTGAGAGCACGAGGACGACGGGCAGGACGAGAGCGAGAGTTCGGCCGATACGCCGGGCTGCGGAGTTCACGTCCGTGATGGTAGCGAGCAGTGATGATATGGCGACATTTAGTCACTCGGTCGAGGGATGAATTCGCCTGTCGTGCGTTGAGTGATGTTGACGCACACTGCTCGAAATGGCCGAACTGCCGGGGTATTTGTCGACAACTGAGAAGCTCACGTACCTCCCCATCCCGCCCGCCGCTTCAAACCGCCGGTACCGCAAGCACTTCGCGTCTCCCTGAACCAGCGGGCCGAACAGCGGAAACGGCGGCCGAGGCAGCCCTCCACAAGGAAGGCCACCCCGCCCGCCGCCAAAACTCACCCGTTCCGGGCACCTACAACATGCTCACGCGACTGACGCGTGGGGTATGTGCCGCTCTTTCGGGCCTCCCGGGCTCCGCGCCTCAGTCGCTGAGCCGCTCGCCCGTGGACGTGGAGAAGACATGCGTCTCGCCCGGCCGCGGCACGACGTGCACCTGCGTGCCCTTCTCCGGCACCTGCCGGCCGTTGACACGTACGACCAGATCCTTGACCTCGCCGCCGACCTCGGCGGTGCCGTACACGTACCCGTCCGCGCCCAGCTCCTCGACGACGTTGACCGTCACGGCGAGCCCCGCCGGCGCGTCCGCGGCCTCCTTGGCCAGCGTCTTCGCCGCGCTGCCGTTCTGCTCCACGATGTCGAAGTGCTCGGGCCGCACGCCGACCGTGACCGTACGGTCCCCCTTGTCCGCCGCCGCGCTCAGCGCCTCCCGGCTCACCGGCACGACACTGTTCCCGAACTTCACCCCACCATCCGTGATGGGAACCTCCACCAGGTTCATCGCGGGCGACCCGATGAACCCCGCCACGAACAGATTCGCCGGCCGGTCGTACATGTTCCGCGGCGAGTCGATCTGCTGCAGCAGCCCGTCCTTGAGGACGGCCACCCGGTCGCCCATCGTCATGGCCTCGACCTGGTCGTGCGTGACGTACACGGTCGTGATCCCGAGCCGCCGCTGCAGCCCCGCGATCTGCGTACGCGTCTGCACACGCAGCTTCGCGTCCAGGTTCGACAGCGGCTCGTCCATGAGGAACACCTGCGGCTCACGCACGATCGCGCGCCCCATGGCCACACGCTGCCGCTGACCACCGGACAGCGCCTTGGGCTTCCGCCCCAGGTACTCGGTCAGGTCCAGGATCTTCGCCGCGTCCTCGACCTTCTGCCGGATCTCGGCCTTGTTCACGCCCGCGATCTTGAGCGCGAAGCCCATGTTGTCCGCGACCGTCATGTGCGGGTAGAGCGCGTAGTTCTGGAACACCATGGCGATGTCCCGGTCCTTGGGCGGAAGGTGCGTGACGTCGCGGTCCCCGATGCGGATCGAGCCGCCGTTGACGTCCTCCAGGCCCGCGAGCATCCGCAGGGAGGTGGACTTGCCGCACCCGGACGGCCCGACCAGGACGAGGAACTCCCCGTCCTCGATCTGGATGTCGAGCTGATCGACGGCGGGCTTGTCGGAACCCGGGTAGATGCGGGTTGCCTGGTCATACGTGACCGTAGCCATGGTGATATGTCCCTTCACCGGCAGGAACGTGCCGGACGATCCGAGTAAAGGAATGAATGGGGCAGTCCGATGCGCGATGTGGTGTAGTCCACTGCACACGAACTGCCAGGGACGGTACCGGCACCGGCACCCCATGTCAGTAGCCCGGACATCACCAAAATTCTCCGCCCAGGTAACCTGCAGCCCTGGGTACACTTCACCAGACACGCCTCCTTAGCTCAGCTGGTCAGAGCACCGCTCTTGTAAAGCGAAGGTCGTCGGTTCGAATCCGACAGGGGGCTCTGCGCGCGAAACCGCGCTGAACAGCGCAAACGCCCCGGCCGGGCCCTCGAAGGGGGCCGACCGGGGCGCTTTGACATCGATACCTGACATCAGCCGGACGGCTGCATGATCACCGCCCGCGCTCGCCCCGCCGCTTCAGCAGCCGGCCCATGCGACTGATCGCTTCTCTCTGTGTGTCCCGACGATCGGCGAACGTCTGGCGCTTCGGCGTATCGCAGCAGGTGTACGGCGTGCCGGCAGCGCGGCCCGCGGACGACGCGACACGTTGAAGTGAGAGGCGCGCGCCTGCTCACTCAGGTGGCATACCGCCCGAGCCGACCGCGAACGGGCGCCCTCGGTGCCGCCATGGGCCGGGAAAGAGTGGCGAGCGCAGAATCCCCAGCCCCATACAGAACGACGCAATCGCGGCCGCCGCAGTTCAGGGCACGTGTGCCCGCACGATGAGGGTTCCGATGTGGCCCTCTTCCGGTGCGTCGAGCACGCTCGCCGACGCGGCAGCAAACCCTGCTCGGGTCAGCTGTCGTTCCCACACCGCGGGCCGGTAGCTGTAGCGGTAGGTGAACATCGCTTTCCCCGCGAAACCGCCCTTGTACATGCCTTGCGGTCCGTAAGCGCCCGGGATGGCCGGCGGTTGGGAGAACGCGAACACGCCACCCGGATTGAGGCGGGCCCGTACGAGCGGGAAGAGCCGGCCGGGATCGGTGAACCACGCGGCTCCGAATACCGAGTAGATCGCGTCGTAGGTGGCATCGTGTGCAGCAAGGTGTTCCAAGACATCGCCGTGGTGGAACGTCGTCCCTGTCTCAGCCCATCGCTCCGACGTCTTCTTGACCATGACCGGCGACAGGTCGACCCCGTGCGCTTCGATGCCCCGGGCGGCGAGGTACGCCAGGGCCCGGCCCGTGCCGCAACCGATCTCAAGCACGGTCGAGGGCTCGCCGAGGATTTCGGGGCCCGGACCGTGCCCGAGTTGTTCGAGCACCTGGAGAAGGACGGTCTCCCCTCTGGCCGGTTCAGGCGTCTTGAGGACCCACTCATGGTTCTGACGCCAGGGGGGACGTACGTTGTCCAGGGTCGGGAGGTGACCGACCCCGACGCCTTGGCACGGATGGAGATTCCGGACTACGAGACCGTGGTCGAGGTCTCCAAGGCCGCGATCACAGTGCTACTGGAGGAACCGCGTGGAGCTGATCTCCAGCGCCGAGCGCAACCAGCTCTTTGAGAGCTTCGCGCACGACGCTTTCCACTTGGAGCTGAGGGATGACTACTCAGTCCCAAACGAGGAGGGCCCGTACGGGGACTGGCTCAAGGGGACAGTCGACGACTCGTTCATGGAACCGTGGTTGCAGCTCATGAGGCGCGTCACCGACTCAGGGAAGGCCGTGCGCCGGGTGCGGGTCGTCACTGAGCCGCACAGCTCCTACATCCGGTGGGAATACGCCACTACCAACGTCAACGAAGAGGCCGGCGAGTCCATTCGGTGGCTTCCGCGTCACAAGTTGCCCGCGGGCTTTGGGCTACCCGTGGCGGGTAACGACTGGTGGCTCTTCGACGACAAGCTCTTGGCCGTGGGGCACTTCGACGACGCGGGGCGCGTCCTGGGCTCTGAGGTCATCGAGGACCCCACCATCGTCGATGAGTGCATCCGCGTCCGAGACCTGCTTTGGGACATGGCCACCCCACACAACGAGTACAAGCCCTGACTGTTCCGTGAGTTACCAAGCACAAGAGACACGCGAGGCGTTGGGTGCCCGGCTGCGTGGATTCCGCAAGGACGCGGGGTTCAGCAGCGGCCGGGCCTTCGCTGCTGCCACCGGCTGGCAGGAGTCCAAGGTCTCTCGCATCGAAAATGGTAAGCAGAACGCGAGCGAGGAGGACATCCGCGTCTGGTGCCAGACGACTGGGCGCGAGGCTGATCTCGCTGACCTGATCGCCACAGTCCGCCACATCGACGAGATGTGGATGGAGTGGCGCCGACAGATCCAGGACGGGGCCGAGAACCGTCAGAAGAAGTCACTGCCGCTCTACCAAAAGACCAAGGTCTTCCGGATCTGGGAGCCCGCCATGATTTGGGGCACCATCCAGACTGCCGACTACGCCGAAAACGTCTTCGAGCAGGTATCGAACTTCCACGAGACACCGGCTGATACGCAAGCCGCCGTGGCGAAGCGCCTCGAACGGCAGAAGTATCTCTACGAGGGGAACCGGATCTTCAACGTGCTCCTCGGCGAGCAGGCCCTCTACTCGAACCACGGCGGCTCGGAGGTCATGAGGGCGCAACTCGATCGTCTGCTCGCCGTATTGGCGCTTCCGCGGCTCAGCCTAGGCATCATCCCGCGGTCCGCTCCGCTTGCTCTCTGGATCGGGCACGGCTTTTCGATGTTCGACGACAAGCTCGTCATGGTTGAGACGTACTCTGCGGAGATATCCGTGACACAGCCGAGGGAGATCGAGCTATACCGCAAGGCATTCGAGATTCATCGCCAGTCTGCCGTCTATGGGCAATCTGCAAGAGACCTCATCTTGAACGCTATCGATCATTTTGATCGTACGGGAAGGGGAAGCCGTGGCTGAAGTGCCGCATTGGCGTACCAGCTCCTACACGAAGTCAGATACCTGCGTCGAAGTTGCCGACAACGATCCTTCCAAGGTCATGGTCCGGGACACCAAGGACCGGGACGCCGGCACTTTGGCGTTCCCGCCGGCCTCCTGGGCCAACTTCGTAGAATTCAGCAAGACCGCCAGCGTCTGAGAACCCTGCTCGCTGGGGATCGGCTCGGCGGTCCTCCGCCGGTCGGCGCGGCACATGCCCAGCAGTACGGACGGCGTACACATTCAGTACGGATGAGGCCGGGAAGCCTCGGGATAATGAGTGACAGGGCGGGATTGGTTTCCGCAGGTCAAACGCGCCCCGGCCGGGCCCTCAAAGAGACCCGACCGGGGTGCTTTGACATCCACGATCGACACCAGCCGACCGGCTGAATGATCACTTCTCGCGCTCCCCTCGCCTCTCTTGAAGTTCGCCGTCCATGCGGCCTACCGGGCGCTGGAGGCAGAAGGGCTGGTCATCGTCACGAGGGCACGGCACCGTCGTGCGCCAGCAGACTTCGCTCAAGCGACTCGGCATCGCCCGGTACGACAAGGCCGAGTGGCGCGATTCCGACGAGGTGGCCTTCATCGCTGACCGTGTGGCCACCGGTCGCTCGTACCGGCGTGGAGAGCAGACTCAGACCGTCAGCCGTGTCGAGGCCCCGCCGGCCGTCGCTGCTGCCCATGATCTGGTGCCCGGCGCGGAGGCGTACGCACGGGCCTGCCTGGTAAAGGAAGCGAGCAGCCGACGCTCACCCTGACGAGCTATTACCGTCCCGATCACGTGGAAGGCACGCGCATCGTCGACCCGACTCCGGGGCCCGCCGGCCGCGGCGGTGGCTTCCGGGTGCTGTACGACGCCGGGTACGAGATTGACCACATGACCGAGGAGCTGTTCGCCCGCACCCCCACCGCCGACGAGGTGAAGCTCCTGCAGCTGCCTGCTGGTGAACCCGTCGTGGAGCTGCACCGGACCACGTACACGGCAGATGGCACCGTGGTCGAGTACGCGATCGGTGTTCATGCCGCCTCACGCTTCGCCTGGAAGTACGACTTCAAGGTCCCCGACTCCACCCGCGACGGAAAGGCCGCACAGTGATCTCCGAGCAGGTACGGGCAGACGCGCGCCGCATCTGGGACTACCACCAGATGCACCACGAGCCGCGGCCCTGCTCGGTCGCGATCGGCCTGGGCAGCCACGACCTCGGTGTAGCGACCACGACGGCGAACCTGTACCTGGCCGGCCTTGCGCCCTTGATCGTATTCACCGGCGCCAACAGCCCCACGACGCGCGAGCGGATGCCCCGCGGCGAAGCGGTGCACTACAAGGAGCACGCCATCGAGCTGGGCGTGCCTGAGTCAGCCATCATCGTGGAGCCCAAGGCGACGAACACCGGCGAGAACATCCGCTTCTCCCGCGCGGCCCTGGACGAAGCCGGCGCGATGGTCGAATCGATCCTCCTCGTCACCAAGCCCTACGAGGAACGCCGCGCTTACGCGACCGCACGCCAGCTCTGGCCCGAGGTAGACGTCATCTGCGCCTCCTCACCCATGACCTACGAGGAGTACGTCGACTCCATCGGCGACGAACCCCTCGTCATCGACATGCTCGTAGGCGCCCTGCAGCGCCTCATGATCTACCCGAAGCAAGGCTTCATGGTCGAGCAAGCCGTGCCGTCCGAAGTTGCTGAGTCGTTCGAACGCCTCCGCCATGACGGCTTCACCAGCCGACTCGTAGCCGCATGACCCGATGAGCACCCCACTGCACTCGGTATCTGTCGCTGGCGTGGTCGTACGGGAAGATGGCCGTATCCTCGCGATCCAGCGGGCAGACAACGGCACCTGGGAGCCACCCGGCGGAGTGCTGGAGTTGGATGAGAGCCGCAGGGCGGCACCCGCCGCGAGGTCCAGGAGGAGACTGGACCCCTGGTGCAACATGGCGGGTGTTCGTAGCCCTGGTCTTCCGGTGCAGCCCGATCGGCGGCACTGAGCAGACCTCGACAGAATCGCAAGCGGTGTCGTGGCTGACCGCTGAAGAGGTTGACGAGCGGATGAACGAGACCTTCGCGATCCGAGTTCTGGACGCACTCGGCGGCGGAGGCCCGCATGTCCGCACCCATGGCGGCTACAACACCATCATAGGTGAGTGAGTAATAACCTTCTCTGTGGGTGCAAGGCGGCTCCCTCCGCTCACCGTGAGCGGCCCGCCCCCTGTCCGGGCCTGCGCTCCGCAGCTAACGATTGACCCGATTGACTCGAACTGAGGAATCGCCGTTCGGATTTCCCGCGTCATGATCTGACACGTCGATCAGAAGTCTGAAGAGCCATATCAAGCGAAGAGATCTAATGACGCCAAAAAGTATTAAGTATTCTGCGACCCAGCCGCCCAGGCCGATCTCTTTCTTTGTGTCAGACATCATTACTGCAAGGCAACCGAATGAGACCAAAAGCATGGAAGTCAGTAGGCCGACCCAGTTGCGCCGGAGGTGAACACCGAACATCTGACGCAGAATAGTCATTCGCTGGCCAGAGCTGGTCGCGTACTGGCTGATCGCCGCTGTCCCGAATCCACCAACGATCGCTGCTACTGAAGCGATTGTTGCATAGATGTTCATGCGTTGGTCGGCGTCGTGATCGACTAGGATGTGGTGGCCTTGTGCCAAAGCTAATACGCCTACCGACACGGCAGTTAGGGCGAAGTCGACGGTGGGGTGATGGCTCCACTGGTTATAGACGTACCCCCGTGCACTGCGTATTGCGCCCATGGCGCACCCCCTTCAGGCTCAGTTGGAGCCTAGGGCATGGCACTGACAGCAGCTCTCAAGTCATGTTGGTGCTCCATGGCTGCCTGCATCACAGCCTGCACTGCTGCCTCGAACCACGGGCCGGCTCCGCCTCCGCGAGGCAGCGTCACTTGCTTGGACGCCGTGATGTGATCATTGACGAAGTTGATCTTATCCTCGACGATGCTGCCATCGGATGCAGACAGCATCACTTCAGCAATGGCCCGATCGATCACGCCATGGGGACCAACTAGGCTCCCGAATTCGGAGAGGAATTCGCTAACACTTGCGTGCAAGCGACGTTCGCCTCTTGCTCTGGCAGCACTGCGCGAGAGCCCTCTCCCCTTCGGGATTTTTATGGTCAGAGTGATGAGTGCGTCTGGATTCTGCTTGTGAGCGTGCCGAGCGAAGTCGCCTAGGCCGTCAACGGACATGGGAAAATTCGATGTTGCGGCGGGGCGAAGGCGCATCTCGAAGAGATTGACTGATTCGGCGTCCCTCAACTTTTCCCAGGCGTTCTTGCCTATCAGGGGGATTATTGCCAGGTCCTCTTCGATTCCCGAGTGCATCGCGTTCAGCCACCGCTGTAAAGCTGTCGGCCTCGGTGCGGAAGCGCTCCCTTGGATAACCCCGATCACATTGCCGTACGGGAGGAAGCAAATGATTGTTGTATCGACAACACTTCTATTTCCGTCAAGCTCTAGCGCGTCGATTCTTTGAGCTTCGTAATCAATTTGCTGCAAGTCTCCATCACGGAGGCGAGCTAGCACTAAATGCCTGCCGTGCGAGGAGTTGATTGGCTCGCCGATGTAAACGTCATCGTCGTGCACCATATGCCGCTCATGCACTGTGAGAGCGCCGAGGTTGTCTAGGACGAAGGTCCAGTCAATAGGGTCAAAGCGAAGGTGGCCAGCACCTTTTGCTCGGACGACCTCATAGAAGGCGACGGTCTTCCTCCGGTGTCCGCTCAACTCGGCCCCCAGCGCGCGTTGGTCATGTGCAGGTGTCAGGTGCAGAGGATAAGTATGGCGAGTGCATGTGATGCCCCGTCAACCGGATCATGCGACTCAGTGACCGAGTCGACAGAGCAATGAGCCGATGGATTGGCCCCACTGATCGATGACCATGGTTAGCGCCAACGTTGATCACCGGGATCCCAGACGGGAACCTACTTGCGTCGCAGTTCAGCAAGTGCTTGGCCTACGGTGAGGTCCGAGCGTGCGGCCCTGTGGAGGCTGTACAGCGCTTCGGTCACCAAGCCACTCGAATCGGCGACGCTGGTCGGCGTCGCCTGAACACGGGTCAACAGGGCCCACACTCGCTTCCAGAATTCGAGCGCGACTGAGAAGGTTGGCTCTAGGGCACCTGGCTAGCCGAGGCTCGCGGCGAGTTCTCCGTTCTCGGCCTGCTTGGCAGTCAGCTGCACGGTGCCGCGGTGAGAAACCTCTACCTTGTAGGTCTTCTCGCCCTTCGGCACGTCGAGCACGGCGATCTTGAAAGTGCAGGCACCCGCCACGCCCGACGTAGATCTGCCCAGGCCACCCGTCGCAACGACGTCGCCCTTGGCTCCGTACACGGGGCGCGGTGCAGGACGAGGCCAGCGACCAACAACGCTGAGTATCCAGCGATAATCAATCACTGATGGGCAGGCGGTACGCGTTCGTGGTCATCCGGTGGCCACCGGCGAAGCGTCGGTGTCCGGTAATCGGCGCGGTCACTTCTAGCTGCGGCCACATCATCGGCCTCACCACTTAAGTCGTCATCACGGTCATCACCCCCATCGTTGTCACCCTCGTCAGCACCCTCCCCTTCCTCATCACGCAGAGGCTGACTTCCACAGCGTTAACATCTGCACCGGAGAGGCGGGAACAAGCATGGGCATGAACCAGGGGCAGCGATGTCGTACCGAAGTCGTACGCTTATGTATGGGAGATGAAGCAGGTCTCCTCCGGACCGCCCCGGTTCCTCCGGCGGACGTGGGCTCGACCCACCGCCCCGCCTAGATCGTCACTTTGGTTGGCAGCGTTCCCTGTCTACGGGTCATCGACTCCCTCGAACAGGTGAGAGCCCAACCTCAGCAGGAGGAGCCCCCTGTGAGCCTGTCCCCCAACGCCGTCCGTGCTGCGTGGTCGGACGAGTCCTTCCAGGAGAAGGATTCCGCCGGCTTCTACATCATCGCTGCGGCTGTCCTGGAGCCTGCATCCCTGGAGACCGCCCGGGACGCGATGCTGCAGCTGCGCGGTCGCCGTGCGATCTCCAAGTCCCACTGGACGGAGATGGATCGGGCTGGCAAGGAGCGCGCGGTCGAGCTGGTGGGCTCCATAGCCAACCTGCACGTAGTCGCGATCGGCTCCCCGGTGCCGGCGAAGAAGCAGGAGCGAGCGCGGAGTAAGTGCCTGCGCGAGCTGGTGACCCAGCTGCACGGTTTCGAGGTCTCCCAGCTCTACATGGAGGCTCGGGAAGGCGAGCTCAATCGTCGGGACGTGCGGACGGTCCAGCAGGCCCGCCAGTACGGTCTGCCCAAGGGTACGAAGTTCCGCATCGACCACCTGCCGGGAGGGACAGAGCCGCTGTTGTGGGTCGCCGACGTCGTGGCCGGCGCTTGTAGAGCTGAGCAGCTGGGAACGGGAGAGTTCCGGGAAGCCCTGGGGGATACGGTCCTCGACTTTGAGGTGGCCACGGACTGCTGAGCGGGCCCAGAAATGCGCCGAGCCAGGCTCCCGGTCTGCCCCAGGTCACCTGGCTCCACTTTCGGTGGCCCACGACCACCGACGACGCGTATAACTGTACTCCCTTCTGCCCTCGGCCACCAGAAGGCGGCTAGAAGCAGTCCCGCATGCGGCCCCGGCGCAGCCCGCTGCCTACGGGCGCTAGCTGCTAAGGCACTGGTCAGGCCCGGTTCCGGCACTAGAGACACTGCTAGCACTAGCAGGCGGGCGACTCTTCGTGGGGTGGCTCTTGCAGGTGCCGCGGAGTCGCAGCGCTCAGCGGGCCGTCGCACGTACTTGAACGGCGGTATAGGCGGCGGCCGGGTTCCAGTCGCCACGCGATCCGCAGGCGGGAGAGCTGTCAGGGGAGCGATTCCCCCAGGTGTCCCCCGAGCCCCAAGTCGTGCTTTACCGGGCAGGTCCACAGACTGCCCGACGCGCCGCAAGCTTACGGGGCCATGATCACTCGCCTCAAAGCAGCGCCAGTCCAAAGCCGCTCCGCCGACCTCGGGTTATGACCGCCAACTCCCCTCGGAACTTCTTTCAGGCATAGTGCCGGGTCGATAAAGGGAGCCAGAAGAAGCAGCCGCCAGCCACGCTGCCCATCGATCAACAAATTCCGATAGGTCGCCCATGTCGAGTGCGGTGAAAGGCCAAGCGACTTGATATTTAGCCATACCCCTCCACAGGGCTTTAGCTGAGTTAATGCCGGGCGTCAAAGCGTAGGGGGCAACCGTTTGAAGTGATTCGCGGATAAGAGGGGAAGTCATGAAGGCAGTCTCATACCATCGGAATCTCCCCTCTTCCTTTGCATCACAATACCAAAGCGAGTGACTGCGCCCTTCATATTGGCCATGAGGGGTGCTCGTCGTCAGCTTGATGGAAGCATGTGCGGCGACACTAAATAGAGGAGGGTCCCAGTCACCCCAGGGAGAAGAGGAAGTTGCGATAATGGAGGAGAAGATCAGCTTACCGGCTCCCAATCGAAGAGCCCAGGCAGTCAAATCTCTTTCCTGTACAGCCGCAGGTGGGGCGGATTCAGTGATGGCCGTTTTCAGCGCCATTGAGATCACTTGAAGTTCGCTTTCGGCGGCGGCGAATAGCTCATCCCGGCGTTCCTCCTCGGAACGCTTCTCCGAGGCGAAGCGCTCCGCCTCGCTGTGCCGTAGTACCTCCGCATGAGCAGCCTCTTGCAGCAGGGCGAGCCCTCCGGTCGGAGCAGTAGCAGCCATTTGCTGAAGGCGCGTGAGCAAGGCTCTGGGGCCGGGACGAGCCCCTTGCGCCTTATGCAAACATTGGATGACAAGCGCGCGCATTGTGGTGCTTCCGGCGGGAGGGTTTGGTGCCGTCCTGCGCAAATGGGCCTCGCGGAACTCATAGGGCTCCGATCCAGTGAATGGGAGAACTCCCGCAAGTAGCTCATAAGCAATTACTCCGACTGCATATACGTCGGTGCTACTATCGGCCCTCTCTTCCCTCCAGCGCTCCGGGGCCGCATACGGTGGAGACATGGAGAACTTGTGAGTGTCCGGAGCAGTAGTGGCAGACGCATAGCGGGAGATTCCGAAATCAGCCAAGCACCACTTGCCATTCAGTAGTAGGATGTTCTCAGGCTTCAGGTCTCTGTGAACCACCCGGCCTTCCAGATCCACCAACGCTTCGGCGATGTCAGTGAGGACGCTCAACACTTCTGGCTCGCTGAGCTTTCCTCCAGCTGAGATTGTGTAGTCTCTCAATGACCTATCGGCTCTGGGCATTGCCAATGCCCAATCGGTTTCAGTCTCTCCGGAGTCGATGATGGGGACGGCGTTGCGGACGGAGTCCAGATCCACGAACAACATCTCACGTTCGGCCCCTGGGGATTTGGGAACCAATTTAACGACCGCACTTAGGTCACCTGATTGGGCGGCAAATACCTTTCCGAACCCTCCTCTGCCGACACGCTCGCCAAGCTCCCACTCAAGCTTTCGCAACTGAATCCGCATGGCGCCTCGATTCGTCAATGCCACTGAAAGAAATAAATGTCCCACAACTTCGGGGCGAACGTGGCGCTTGCAGCCAGGTAACGCTGGGCCCCAGCAGCCGCCGGGGGGCACGCTGCGTTGGCAGTTAGGGTCTCAAGTTATGCCGCGGGCGGTCATCCGTGGCCACCAGTCAGCCCAGCGAGTCGCTAGCGTCGCATGCGACAGTCACACTCAGGGACCACAGAGAAGCGCAGCAACCAGCAACCGGTCCCGATAGCGGCGCGCAGGCCGTGGATCATCGATGGCAGGATCTTCATAGCCACGCATTGGTGATGCCCTGGCCAGGTACTTTTTCTGATACGGAAGCGCCTTCGGAGCTGTGTGCGCACCGTCGTACGGCTGAGCGTGAGAGTGACCTGGTTGACATCCGTAACTGACATCAACCGCGGTGGATGCGAACGGATTCGGTGGCCCATTCACAGAAGAGACATGGCAACGTCTGGTTGGTTGGCCGTTCTCTTGGTCGAACTTGTAAAGCGAAGGTCGTCGGTTCGAATCCGACAGGGGGCTCTAGGTGCTGTACTGCGAAAACGCCCCGGGCCGGGAACGGTTCGGGGTTTGGTGTTTGGGGGTGGCGTCAGGCGGATGCAGTTGTGTTGATGATGGCGAAGGTGGCGTTTTGGGGGTCCTGGAGGATGGCCATTCGGCCGGCCATCATGTCGAAGGGGGGTGCCAGGACGTTGCCGCCGGAGCGGGTCAGGGCGGCGACTGTGCTGTCGGTGTCGTCTACTGCGAAGTACGGCAGCCAGTGTGAGGGGATGTTCGGGGGGAGGGCGTCGAGGGCGGAGAGGGGCTGCAGGCCGGCGACCATGCGGCCGTTCGCTGAGAGGGAGCGGTAGCCCTGTGCGTTCTCCATGGGGGTGGCGGTGAGGTCGAGTGTTGTGGAGTAGAAGGACGAGGCGGCGTCCGGGTCGGTGGTGTTGAGTTCGTTCCAGACGATGGCGCCGGGCTCGTTGACGATGCCGGCGCCGAGGAAGTCGCGGGCCTGCCAGAGGCCGAAGACGGCGTTTGTGGGGTCACTGATGACCGCCATGCGACCGAGTGTGAGCACGTCCATGCCCGGCATGATCACTTGGCCGCCGTTGGTGGTGGCCGCGTTCGCGGTGGCGTCGACGTCAGCGGTGGCGAGATAGGTGGTCCAGGCGGCCGGCGGCATCGGGTCGGGCACGGTGCCGTCCGGGTTCATCGCCGCCATGATTCCGGCGACCGGTTCGCCGTTCAGTGAGCAGACCGCGTAGCCACCGGTCTCGGGCGGGCCGATCTCGCCCTGCCAGCCGAAGAGGTCACGGTAGAAGTCGAGCGCGGCCTGCTGGTCAGGGACCATGAGGTCGGCCCAGCAGGGGGTACCGGGGGCGTACGGGCCGGTGACTTTGGGCACGAGCGGTCTCCATGGGTGAGG
>NZ_NHSG01000004.1:0-10457 GCF_020024005.1 Streptomyces purpurogeneiscleroticus | reverse complement strand
CCCCCGTCCGGACCGGGAGCGGGGCCCGCCGGTACGGCCGGACCCGCCGTGTCCGAGTGCGCGTGGTACTCCACCGACTCGGCCGTGAGCTGCATGAACGCCTCCTCCAACGAAGCCTGCTGCGGGCTGAGTTCGTGCAGGACGAGGCCGTGCCCGGCGGCCAGCTCGCCCAGTTCCCCGGGGCCCACCCCGTCGATCTCCAGCGCGCCGTCCGCGGCCGGTACGGCGGTGTGCCCGGCCGCCGCGAGCACGTCCCGCAGCCGCTCGTGCTCCGGGGAACGCATCCGTACGTAACTGCGCGAATTGCGCCGGATGAACTCGGCCATGGAGGTGTCGGCGAGCAGCCGGCCCTGCCCGATGACGACGAGGTGGTCGGCCGTCAGCGCCATTTCGCTCATCAGGTGCGAGGAGACGAAGACCGTACGGCCCTGGGCGGCCAGGCTCTTCATGAGGTTGCGGATCCAGTGGATGCCCTCGGGGTCGAGACCGTTGACCGGCTCGTCGAACATCAGGATGCGCGGGTCGCCGAGCAGCGCGGCGGCGATGCCGAGCCGCTGGCCCATGCCGAGCGAGAACCCCTTGGCGCGCTTCTTGGCGACGGCGGTCAGCCCCACGGTGTCCAGTGCCTGATGCACGCGGGCACGCGGAATGCCGTTGCTCTGCGCCAGGCAGAGGAGATGGTGGTACGCGCTGCGCCCGCCGTGCATGGCTTTGGCGTCGAGCAGGGCACCGATGTACTTGAGCGGGTCGCGCAGCTGGCGGTAGTGCCTGCCGTCGATCCGGACCGTGCCGGCGGTGGGATTGTCCAGGTCGAGCATCATCCGCATGGTGGTGGACTTCCCGGCCCCGTTGGGCCCGAGAAACCCGGTGATGATTCCGGGCCGGACGGTGAAGGTCAGCCGGTCGACGGCGAGCTTCTCGCCGTACCGCTTCGTCAGCCCTTCGATCTCGATCATGCACCCACGCTAGGCGCGCCGGCGCTCCTCCGCTGCCTGAATACACCCAATCAAGCCCGTCCGGCGATTGAGGACGAGCGGCCGCCAGGCCGCGATACGGGGGCCGCACACACCACCGCCCCGCACCGCACAACGCGGCACGGGGCGGGGCGGACGAACGGCTCGGCGCCGCGTCAGCGGCAGGGTCAGCGACCCTGCTGCGCCGGCACACCGCGGGACGAAGAGTCCTCCTCGCCCGGCGTACCGGCGGCGGCCACCGCCGCGCCGGTCAGCGTCGCGAGCATCTCGCGGACGTTGGTGAGCTGGGCGTTGATGGAGTCGCGGCGGTTCGTCAGCGCCGCCAGCTCGCGCTCGGATTCGCTGCGGATGCGGTCCGCCTTGGCGTTCGCGTCCGCCACGATGTCCTCGGCCTGGCGCTGCGCGGTCTCCACCGTCTGGCGGGCCCGGCGCTCAGCGTCCGTACGCAGCTTCTCGGCCTCCAGGCGGAGCTGCTCGGCGCGGTGCTCGATCTCCGCGAGCCGCTTCTCGGCCTTGGCCTGGCGCGAGGCGAGGTCCCGCTCGGACTGCTCGCGGCGCTTGGCGAGGTTGGTCTCGAAGTCGGCCGCGGCCTGGGCGGCCTTCGCGCGGGTCTCCTCGAAGAGGGAGTCCGCCTCCTCGCGCTTGGACTGCGCGTCCTTCTGCGCGTCGGCGCGCAGCGTCTGGGCCTCGCCCTTGGCCTTCTCGACGATCCGGACGCCCTCGTCCTCCGCCTTGGCCTTGCGGTCGGCGGCGAACGCCTCTGCGTCGTTACGGACCTGCTGGGCGGCCGACTCGGCCAGCTCGCGGTGCTGCTCGGCGGCCCGGCGCGCTTCCTCGCGCAGGTCCTTGGCCTCCTCCTCGGCGAGACGGAGGATCTTCTCGACCCGGGCACCGAGGCCCGCGTAGGACGGCTCGGCGTCGTTGACCTGGGCCTGGGCATTCTGCGTTTCGAGGTGCAACTCCTCGATGCGCTTTTCCAGCGAGGTGATACGCGCCAGCGCGCTGTCGCGGTCGGCGACGAGCTTCGTAATGCGGTCGTCGACCTGACCGCGGTCGTACCCACGCCGCACGAGCTCGAAACCGAAGGGGGAGGAAGTGTCGCTCATGGGGTTCCTGTCGAAAGAGACCGGTGAGGTGATAAGGGGAATCCTAGGGGCCCGAGCGGCGTGTCATCGAGTCATTGACCGTTTGAAGTGGAGAATGAACCCTCATTTGAGTGGCTAAGCATCAGACTGCTTGCCACCCGAACGAGTTGCTCCCGCACCCGCCGCGGCCTTGACGCCCCCCGAACCGGAACCCTGTCCCGAGCCGCCCTTACCGCCGCCCGAGCCCCCCGGTCCCTCGAACGACTCCAGCGCCTCCAGCACGTCCTGGACCCGCGAGATCTCGGTGTTGATGTCCTCCCGGCGGCGGACCAGCACCTCCAGCTCGCGCTTCCCGTCGTCCACGATCCGCTGGGCCTCCTGCTCGGCCTCCGCACGCAGCGCTTCCGCCTCCCGCACGGCCTGGGCCTTCTTCTGCTCGGCCTCCTTGATCAGCCCCTCGGCCTTCTTCACCGCCGCGATACGGACCTTGCTGGCCTCGCTGCTCGCGTCCGAGAGCAGCTCCTTGGCCTTCTCCTCGGCCTCCACCCGCTGCGCCTCGGCCTGCGCGATGAGCTTGTCCACCCGCTCGCCGGCGTTCTTCATCGCCTCGGCCGACTCCCGGCGGGCCCGGTCGTGCAGCTCCTCGACCTCGGCCTCGATACGGGCCCGCAGCTCCTCGGCGCGCTCGCGGATGGCGGTCGCGTCCCCGCGCGCCTCGCTGAGCAGCGTGTCGGCGTCCGTACGGGACTTCTCCACCCGCGCGTTGCCGTCGGCGGTGGCCTCCGCGACGATCCGCTCGGCCTCCTTGCGGGCCGCGCCGACCATCGTGTCGGCCTGCTCCTCGGCGGCGGTGGCCGCCTTCAGCGCCTCCTCCTGCGCCCTGGCGATCAGCTGGTCGGCCTGCTCGGCGGCGTCCGCGCGGCGCTTGGCGGCGTCCTTGCGCGCCTCGTCGAGCGTGCGGTCGGCCTCCTCCAGCGCCTCGTTGCGGAACCGCTCGGCCTCGGCCTCGGCGTCCGCCTTGACCTGGTCGGCCTCGTTACGGGTGCGCTGCGCGTGCTGCTGCGCGGAGGTGACCGTTTCGGCCGCCTCACTGCGCATCCGGTCCGCGTCCGCGCTCGCCTCGGCGAGCATCCGGTCGGCCTGTTCGCGGGCGTCGGCCCTGGTGCGGTCCGCCTCCCGCTCCGCCGTCGCGGTGGCCTCCGCCGCCTCCGTACGCAGCCGTTCGGCCTCCGTACCGGCCTCGGAGATCAGGCTGTCGGCCTGCTCGGCGGCGTCCGCGCGGCGCTTGGCCGCGTCCTTGCGCGCCTCGTCCGCGGTCCGGTCGGCCTCGGCACGGGCGTTCTCCAGCGCCTCGGCGGCCTCGGCGCGGAGCTGCTCGGCCTGCGCCGTGGCGTCGGCGACGAGCCGCTCGGCGTGCTCGGCGGCCTCGGCCCGCAGCCGGTCGGCGGCCTCCTGGCCCTCCCGGACGGAGCGTTCGGCGTCCGCCTGTGCCGACGAGGTCAGCTCGGTGGCCTCGTTGACGATCCGTTCGGCCTCCGTGCGGGCCTCGGCGATCAGCCGGTCCGCCTGCTCCGCGGCCTCGGACCGCATCCGGTTGGCGTCCTCGCGCGCCTCGGCGCGGGCCCGGGCGGCGTCCTGCTCGGCGGCGGCCAGCGCGTCCGAGGCGTTGGTCCGCAGCTGCTGCGCCTTCTCCGTGGCGTCCGCGACCAGCTTCTCGGCCTGCGCGGTGGCCTCCGTCAGCAGCTCGTCCGCCTGCTCGGCGGCCTCGCTGCGGCGCTTGTTGGCGGCCTCGCGCGCCTCGTCCAGCGTGCGATCGGCCTCCGTGCGCAGCCGCTCGGCCTCGGCGCCCGCCTCGGCCACCGTGCGGTCGGCCTCCTGCGTGGCCTCGGCCAGCAGCTCGTCGGCCTGCTGGGCGGCGTCCGCGCGGCGCTTGTCGGCGGCCTGCCGCGCCTCGTCCAGCGCGCCCCGCGCCTCCGTGCGCAGCCGCTCCGCCTCGGCGATCGCCTCCGAAACCGTGCGCTCGGCCAGCGACTTGGCGGCCTCGGCCTCGGTCTGCGCGTCCTGCCGGATGCGGCCGGCGTCCTGCGAAGCGCGCTCGCGCTCGTCGTACGCGTCGGAGCGGAGCCGGTCCGCCTCCTGCTGCGCGTCCTCCTTCGTACGCGCCGCCGCGTGCTCGGCCGCGGACCGCAGCCCGGCGATCTCCTCCTCGGCCTGCTCGTGCAGCCCGGCGACCGCGTCGCGTACCTGCTGCGCGGTCTGCTCGGCGGTGGCGACCAGCTCCTCGGCGCGCCGGTCCGCCTCCTCGACCAGCCGCTCGGCCTCGGTCTGCGCCTCCGCCACCCGGTTGCGGGCCGCGGCCAGCAGCTCCTCGCTCTGCTCGCGGGCCGCCGTGCGCTCCTGGTGGGCCTCCTCGCGGGCCTCACCCAGCTCCTGGTCGGCCTCCCGGCGGCGGCGCGCGGCCTCCTCCTGCGCCGCGGCCAGCGCCTCGGCGGCCTCCGCGCCCGTACGCTCCGCCGCCGCGGCGGCCTCCGCGCGCACCCGGTCGGCGGCCTCCTGCGCCTCCGACTTCAGCCGCTCGGCCTCGGCGGCCGCCTCCGTGGTCAGCCGCGTGGCGGAGGCCTCGGCCTCGGCACGCGCCTCGGCGGCGTCCGAGGCGGCCTCGGCACGCAGCCGCTCGGCCTCCTCCTCGGCCTGCTGCTCCTTCTCGCGGCGCCGCTCGGCGGACTCCGCCTTGAGCCTGGCGGTCTCCTCCTGGGCCTCCTTGCGCAGCCGCTCGGCCTCCTCGCGGGCCTCGCGCAGTGCCGTCTCGGCCGCGGCGACCCGCTCCTCCGCATCGCTGTGCAGCCGGTCCAGCTCCGCCTGGGCCAGCTCGCGCCGCTCGTCCGCGCTGCGCTCGGCCTCGGCCCGCAGCTCGGCGGCGGCCTCCTCGGCCTCGGTACGGGTGGCCGCCGCGGCCTCCTCGGCCGCCGCGTGCAGGTCCTCGGCCTCGCTGCGCGCCTGCTCCAGCGCCTCCTCGGCCTGCGTGCGCAGCTGCGCGGCGCGCTCGGCGGCCTCGGCGCGCAGCCGCTCGCTGTCCGCCGTCGCGCCCGAACGGGTCTCCTCCGCGTCGGACTTGGCCTTGGCCAGCAGCTCCTCGGCGGTGGCCGCGGCCTCCTCGATCTGCTGCACGGCCTCGCGGCGGGCCTCGCCGCGGATCCGCTCGCCCTCGTCGACGGCCTCGGTCCGCAGCTGCTCGGCCTCGCCGCGCAGCCGGCGCGCCTCCTCCTGCAGCTCGACGGTCTTGGCGCGGTACTCCTTGGTGTCGTCCTTGGCGGCGCCCTTGAGCTGCTGGGCGGTCTCGTGCGCCTCCTCGCGCAGCCGGTCCGCCTCGGCCTCGGCCTCCTTGCGGATCCGCTCGGCCTCCTCGGCGGCGGCCCGGGTGGTGGCCTTGGCGTCCTCCGCCGCCTTGCTCACCATCTCCTCGGCGGACCGCGCGGCCTTCGCCAGCTGCGCGGCGGAGTCCTCGGCGGCCTTCGCGCGGGCCGCCTCCTGGGCCTCCGCGACCAGCCGCTCGGCCTCGGCCTTGGCGTCGGCGCGCAGCTGCTCGGCCTCGGCCTTGAGCGCCTCGGCCTCCTTGGTGGCCTCGCCGACCAGCCGGGCGATCTCCTGCTTGGCCGTACGGGTGCGCTGCTCGTTCGCCGACTCGGACGCGGTCAGCCGCTTGGCGGCATCCGCCTCGGCCTCCTCGACGAGCTTCTCGGCCCGGGCGCGCGCCTCGCGCAGCGCCGTGTCGGCCTCCTGCAGCCGCTCCTCGGCGGTGCGGGTCAGCTCGGCGTTGCGCCGGCGGGCCTCCTCGGACTCCCCGGCCGTCGACGTACGGAGCTGCTCGGCCTGGTCGGTGGCCTCCTGGGCCTGCGTGGACGCGGCGTTCAGCAGCCGCTCGGCGTCCGTACGGGCGCGGCGCAGGATCGCGTCGGCCTCCGCGCGGGCCTGCTCGGCCTCGGCGCCCAGCCGCTCGCGGGCCTGCTCGGCCAGCCGCTGTGCCTCGGCGCGTGCCTGCGACAGCGTCTGCTCGGCCTCGGCTCTGGACTCGTCCATGAGCCGGCGGGCCTGGGCCTCGGTACGGGACCGCAGTTGCTCGGCCCAGGCGACGTTCTCGTTGACGTGGCTCTCGACGGTCGCCCGGCGCTCGTTGAGCTCCTCGTCCAGCCGCCGGCGGCGCTCCACCGCCTCGGTGTGCAGCTCGGCTTCGAGCCGGGACTGGCGCTCGGCCTGCTCCTGGAGCAGCCGCTGGGTCTGGGCCCGGGCCTCGCGCAGCTCGCGCTCGGCGTCCGCGCGCAGCTGGTCGGCCTGCACCTGGGCGTTGCGCAGCAGTTGCTCGGCCTGGGCGCTGACGTTGTCGTACGCCGGGCGCGTCATGAGGGTACGGCGTGCCTCGTGGAGCTTGGCACGCAGAACTTCGACCTGATAGCCGAGGTCGTCGGCATGCTGGACGGCCTTGTCCCGCTCCGTCTTCAGCCGCTCCATCTCGGCTTCGAACTGCGAGAGGTGATCGTCAGCCTCGTAGCGGTCGTTGCCCCGCACTGCGCGGTCCCATCCGTCCCCTGGTCATGGTGGCGGCCGGCTCCGTCGTGCGTGGAGCTGACCCTTCCGAAGAAATGGTGTCAGATCATCGGCGGAGATTGGACCGAGCCCCGATCCGGACCCCGGCCGAAGCAGCACTCTACCGGCCGGGGAACGTGAAGGTCAGTGCTCCTGGGAGGCCGTGACCAGTTCGGTCAGCACACCGTGGCAGTCCTTGGGGTGCAGGAAGGTGATCCGGGAGCCCATCGAACCGGTACGCGGCTCGTCGTACAGCACTCGCACACCCTTCCCGCGGATGTCAGCGGCATCACCGTCCACATCGGCCGTGCCGAAGGCGATGTGGTGCACCCCCTCACCGTTCTTCTCCAGCCACTTGCCCACGGCCGAATCCTTTCGGGTCGGTTCCAGCAGCTGAAGGTACGAAGCGCCGCCGTCCGACGTATCGTTGATCTTCAGCATGGCCTCCCGCACGCCCTGCTCTTCGTTGACCTCGGAGTGGAACACCTCGAAGCCGTATGTCGCCCGGTAGAACTCGACGGTCTTGTCGAGGTCGAAGCAGGCGATCCCGATGTGGTCGATTCGCGTCAGCATGCTTCCAGTGCACCGCTCGCACGCATGATTACGCAACGTGCGCGCGATCACACCGACAGCCCGGTGACCCGGCCGGTACCGCTCAGTACATTGAGGAAAACCCTCGTTAACTTCCCTGCACAGGAAGGCCGCGCTGATGTCCTCATCGAACGGCAGCACCACCTCCGTGATCGTCGCGGGGGCCCGCACCCCCATGGGACGCCTCCTGGGGTCCCTGAAGTCCTTCTCCGGCGCCGACCTGGGAGGCTTCGCCATCAAGGCGGCACTGGACCGGGCCGGCATCGGCGGCGACCAGGTGCAGTACGTGATCATGGGCCAGGTCCTGCAGGCCGGCGCGGGCCAGATCCCCGCCCGTCAGGCGGCCGTGAAGGCCGGCATTCCCATGAACGTCCCGGCCCTGACCGTCAACAAGGTCTGTCTCTCCGGCCTGGACGCCATCGCGCTGGCCGACCAGCTCATCCGCGCGGGCGAGTTCGACGTGATCGTGGCCGGCGGCCAGGAGTCCATGACCAACGCCCCGCACCTCCTCCCGAAGTCCCGCGGCGGCTACAAGTACGGCGCCGTCGAGATGCTCGACGCCATGGCGCACGACGGGCTCACCGACGCCTTCGAGAACGTCGCCATGGGTGAGTCCACCGAGAAGCACAACACCCGCCTCGGCATCCAGCGCCCCGAGCAGGACGAGATCGCGGCCCGCTCCCACCAGCGCGCCGCCGCCGCCCAGAAGAACGGCCTCTTCGAGGCGGAGATCACCCCCATCGAGATCCCGCAGCGCAAGGGCGAGGCGGTCGTTTTCAGCCAGGACGAGGGCATCCGCGGCGAGACCACCGCCGAGTCGCTGGGCAAGCTGCGCCCCGCGTTCGCCAAGGACGGCACGATCACCGCCGGTACCTCCTCGCAGATCTCCGACGGCGCCGCCGCCGTGGTCGTGATGAGCAAGGCCAAGGCCGAGGAGCTGGGCCTGGAGTGGATCGCGGAGATCGGCGCGCACGGCAATGTCGCGGGCCCGGACAACTCCCTGCAGTCCCAGCCCAGCAACGCGATCAACCACGCCCTCGGCAAGGAGGGCCTGAAGGTCGCCGACCTCGATCTCATCGAGATCAACGAGGCGTTCGCCGCGGTCGCCGTGCAGTCCATGAAGGACCTCGGGGTTTCGCCGGAAAAGGTGAACGTCAACGGCGGCGCCATCGCGCTCGGCCACCCGATCGGCATGTCCGGCGCCCGTATCGTCCTGCACCTCGCGCTGGAGCTGAAGCGGCGCGGCGGCGGCGTGGGCGCGGCCGCCCTGTGCGGCGGTGGCGGCCAGGGCGACGCGCTCATCGTGCGCGTGCCGGGTAAGTGACGGGTACCCGTACCGGAAGATCGAGAACGGAGCGCTGAGCAATGGCAGACGTCCCCATGCTGGTCGAGCAGGCCCGTGAGGGCCGGCCGCGGGCGGTGGCCCGGCTGATCTCGCTGGTGGAGGGGGCCTCGCCACA
The DNA here is from genome assembly GCF_020024005.1 of Streptomyces purpurogeneiscleroticus. Lineage (NCBI taxonomy): Bacteria > Bacillati > Actinomycetota > Actinomycetes > Kitasatosporales > Streptomycetaceae > Streptomyces > Streptomyces purpurogeneiscleroticus. Next base: position 1,766 of record NZ_NHSG01000004.1, on the reverse strand, counting down.
GCTGCGCGAGGTGATGGCCGCACTGGCGCCGCTGACGGGTCAGGCGTACGTCGTGGGTCTCACCGGCTCGCCGGGCGTGGGCAAGTCGACGTCCACCTCCGCGCTGGTCACCGCGTACCGGAAGATCGGGAAGCGGGTCGGCGTCCTGGCCGTCGACCCGTCCTCCCCGTTCTCCGGCGGTGCCCTGCTCGGCGACCGGGTCCGGATGAGCGAGCACGCCTCCGACCCCGGCGTCTACATCCGCTCCATGGCCACCCGCGGCCACCTCGGCGGCCTCGCCTGGGCGGCGCCGCAGGCCATCCGCGTACTGGACGCGGCGGGCTGCGACGTGATCCTGGTCGAGACCGTCGGCGTGGGCCAGTCCGAGGTGGAGATCGCCTCCCAGGCCGACACCAGCATGGTGCTGCTGGCCCCCGGCATGGGCGACGGCATCCAGGCCGCCAAGGCGGGCATCCTGGAGATCGGCGACGTCTACGTCGTCAACAAGGCCGACCGGGACGGCGCGGACGCCACGGCGCGCGAGCTGAACCACATGCTCGGCCTGGGGGAGTCCCGCGCCCCCGGCGACTGGCGGCCGCCCATCGTCAAGACCGTCGCCGCCCGCGGCGAGGGCATCGACGAGGTCGTCGAGGCGCTGGAGAAGCACCACGCCTGGATGGCCGAGCACGGAGTGCTCGCCGAGCGGCGTGCGACCCGGGCGGCCCGCGAGGTCGAGTCGATCGCCGTCACGACCCTCCGCGAGCGCATCGGCGACCTGCACGGCGACCGCCGGCTGGGCGCCCTGGCCGAGCGGATCACGGCCGGCACGCTCGACCCGTACACCGCCGCCGACGAACTGGTGGCGGGCCTGACGGAACAGGGCTGACGGAACCGACGTGAAAAGGAGCCGACCGGCTCCCCGGGGGGCGGGGAGCCGGTCGGCCTGGCAGGCGGCGGGGGGCGCCGCCGGTCTCGGGGGTCGGTCGTCCTGGAAGATCAGTCGTCGTCGCCGTCGTGGCTGTCGTCGTCGTGGCCGTCGTGGTCGTCGTGGTCGTGGTCGTCGTCCGACGCGGCCTTGCTGACCGCACCGCTGCCCGGGTCGACGGTCACGTGGTGCTCGGCACCGTCCTTGGTGACCGTCTCGGCCTCCCAGGCGAGCTTCTTGCCGTGGTCCGGGCCGTCCAGCTCGACCGAGACGACCGTGCCGTGCGCGGCGGCCTTCTCGGCTGCCCCGGCGATGTCCACGGAGGCGTCGTTCAGCACGGAGCGGACCCGGTCCTTGCCCTCGTCGCCGTCGTCGTCCTGGTCGACGTGCTGGCCGCGCACCTCGGCCTTGTCGGCGCCCACGGTGATGTCGTGCCACTTGCCGTCCTTGCCCAGCACGTTCACGTCCCAGGCGACACCGGACTCGTCGTCGTCCAGGTCGATCTCGGTGACCGTGCCCGGCACGGCCTTCAGCGCGGCGGCCGCCGCCTGCTGCGCGGTGACCGAGGCGGCCTTCGCCTCCCGGGCGTCGTCGCCGTCGCGGTCGTCGTCCTGACCCTGTACGTCCTGACCCTGTGCGTTCGCGTCCGACGCCGCACCGCCGGCCTGCTGACCCTGCGCCGGTGACGAGCTCGACGCCGATGCCGTCCCGTCCTCGTTACCGATCGCGACAGCGGTCGCGGTGCCGCCGGCAATCAGGGCGGCCGCGGCGACGGTGGCGATGACGACATTGCGCTTCATGGTGAAGCCTCCAAAACGGGTTGCTGTTCGGCAGGATCACCCAGGGGCCGGGGGGTCTCCCG
>NZ_NHSG01000003.1:0-9628 GCF_020024005.1 Streptomyces purpurogeneiscleroticus | reverse complement strand
CGCAGCCGCGGACGCGTTCATCGCGGGCGCCGCCGTCCCCCTCGCCGCGGCCCGCCGATCCGGCCTCGGCCTGTACTCCATGGCCGCCGACGACATCCCCACCGACGCCACCGAACGCGACCGCCTGGCCCGCCTGTGGCAACGCGAGGCGATCCTCCTCCCCGCCGCCCTCCTGATCGAGGCCGGCGAGCTGGACCGCGAACAGCACGCAGCCGCGGACGCGTTCATCGCGGGCGCCGCCGTCCCCCTCGTCGTATCGAGTCCCGACCCCCGCCGTACGGAGCACCCGCGCGGCGAACGCGTCACCGTCCCCAAGCTGTCCGACGAGGAGCACCTCGGCCTCTGGACCGACGCCTTCGCCGACGTTCCCGAGGTGACCGACCGACACCTCCAGGCCCTCGTCGCACAGTTCCAGCTCCCGCCCCACGTCGTACGCTCAGCCGCCGCTTCCGTATCCCGCGACCTGCCCCACGCCGACACCCTCGACGGCGCGGAACTCGCCTGGCAGGCCGGTCTCACCGAGGCCCGCATGGGCCTGGACGAACTGGGCCGCCGCATCGAACCCCGCGCCGGCTGGGACGACCTGGTACTCGCCGACCGCCAGCTGCGCATCCTCCAGGAGATCGTCGCGCACGTGCGCCAGCGCAGCACGGTCTACCAGGACTGGGGCTTCGCGAAGGCCCTCCGCAGCGGCCTCGGCGTCACGGCCCTCTTCGCGGGCGGCTCCGGCACCGGCAAGACCCTGGCCGCCGAGGTCATGGCCAAGGAACTGGGCCTCGACCTCTTCATCATCGATCTCTCCCAAGTCGTCAGCAAATACATCGGCGAGACGGAAAAGAACCTCAGCCGAGTCTTCGACGCGGCGGAACGAGGCGGCGCGCTGCTGCTCTTCGACGAGGCCGACGCCCTCTTCGGCAAGCGCAGCGAGGTAAAGGACAGCCACGACCGCTACGCGAACCTGGAGGTCAGCTACCTCCTCATGCGCATGGAGGCATACCGGGGCCTCGCCGTCCTCACCACCAACATGAAAAAGGCCCTCGACTCGGCCTTCATGCGCCGCATCCGCTTCGTCGTCGACTTCCCCTTCCCGGGCGAGAGCGAGCGCGCCGAAATCTGGCGCCGCGTCCTCCCGCCCCAAGCCCCCACGAAGGGCATCGACCCGTCCCTGCTCGCTCAACTCACGGTCGCCGGCGGCTCCATCCGCAACATCGCCCTCTCGGGAGCCTTCCTCGCCGCCGAGGAGGGCGACCACCTCCAGATGCGCCACATGCTGGCCGCGGCCCGCACCGAATACCTGAAGCTGGAACGCTCCTTGACCCCGTCGGAGGTCCACGGATGGGTCTGAACGAGCCCGAGCCGCAGCGCTCTTTCCGCAGCGAGTCCGATGCGCCGCGGTCCTTCCGTATCGACATCGGGGAACTGGTCCTGGACGGCTTCGACTCTCGCGTCGACCCCGACCGGGTATCCGTGGCCTTCCAGCGCGAGCTGACCCGGCTCGTAAACGAGCGTGGCGTACCACTGGCCGCCGACGGCTCCCCTGTCTCCCTGGACGGGCTGACCGGCCTGCCCCCGCTCCCCCGTACAACGTCACCGGTGCGCCTGGGCGAGGCCCTGGCCCGCTCGGTACACGCGGGCCTGACCGGTCGGGGTGAGGCCCGATGAGCACGTCCCACTCCTCCACTCAGGACAACAACCAGTCCACCGCCGCCGACAAGCGCCGCAAGCGCAGGGAACGCAACGCCAAGTCCCGCACCCCGGAACCGAAGGACATCGTCAGCGGCGCCGGCCAGCCCCTCGACCTGAGCGTCCGCCGCGACCTCGAAGAACAGCTCGGCCACGACTTCAGCCAGGTACGCCTCCACACGGACCGCGACTCCGGCCAACTCGCCGACATGATGGGCGCCGACGCCTTCGCAGTAGGCCAGGACATCTTCTTCGCCGAGGGCACGTACCGCCCGGGCACAGCCGACGGCCAACGCCTCCTGGCCCACGAGCTCTTGCACACGGTCCAGAACCCCCACGGCCTCGGCGCCCTCCGCGCCGGCCGCGACCTGGGGTCCGTATCCCTCCCCCAGGAGACCATCGAACGGGAGGCGGAGTCCGCGGCCCGCGATTCGGTACTGGGCGCACTCCGGGACTCGGCACGCACGGAGGAACCGCCGGCGGCCGAGATCGAGGAGGGCCAGGCGACGCCGGGGTGGCTGCGGTACGCGACGGTGGACGCGGACCGGCGCCGCATGGAACAGCTCGACCCGGCCACCCTCGTCGACCGCCTCGCCAACGGCGTCCTCCGCTCCCTCCGGGGCGACCCGCAGGACCTCTCGGGCCGGGTACGCCTGCAGCTGGCACAGATGTCGCCGGACGTGCAGGAATCGGTACTGGACCGGCTGGAGGTACGCCTCCTCACGCCAGAGATAGACCGGCTGCTGGACCTGGTGGAGGAAATGGAGCACGGCCCGCTTCCGCTGGACGCGGCCAACGCTCCGGAACCCGTACGGGACGCGGCGGAGACGATCCGCGAGGAACGTGTCCAGCGGGCCGCCGCGGCCGATGGCGAGCGCAAGGGAGCGGAGCAGGCCGACGACGACCGTCGCCGACGCGACCAGGAACGCAAGGACGCGGACCCCGCGGGCGACGGCGGCGTACCGGGGCGCGACGACGCGTCCCGGCCCGTTCCGGGCGGCGTGGGCAAGGCTTCCCCGGCCGGAGAAGCGGCGGGGCAGGCGCCCGGCAAGACGTCCGAGCAGCAGTCCGGACAGTCCTCCGCCAAGGACAAGGACAAGGCCGGGGACGAGGCCAAGGGCAAGGAAGACGGTTCCGCGCGGCGGCAGGAAGAGGCCGAGGCCAAGGAGCAGGACAAGAAGTCCGCCGACCGGGACCAGAAGGACGACAAGAAGCAGGACGAGCAGCAGAAGGCCGAGCAGGACAAGGACGCCGAGGAGAAGGACAAGGGCGCCGAGGAGGAAGACGCCCAGGAACGCGCCGCGGAACAGCAGGAACAGCAGCCTGCCGGGGAAGAGCGTACGGACGAGGCCGGCCGGCACGAGGGAGCCACGGCTCCCGGGGCCGTGGACAAGAGCGCGGCGGAGCCGGGCGAGAAGGACCGCACCGGCAACGGCCACGCCGTCCGGCGCACCTGGGGCGATCCGGAGAACGAAGAGGACGCGGACGACGAACCGCTGGGTCTCGAAGAAGAAGCAGACGAACTGGACGAGGCAGAGGGCCAAGAACAAGCTGACGATGGCGGCGCGGACGCGAACACCGCAGCGGCCCCCAGAGACATCGAAGCCTCGATGCCCGAGAGCGGCCTGCCCGAAGGCGGCCTCGACGGGGCGGACCCTGAGAACATCGCCCGGAAGGACCCCCGGAGCTCGCTCGAGCGCCAGAGGAACGGCGTACCGGGGGTCATCGATTCACCCGCGACCCTGGCCCCCGCCATCGCGGCCGTGAGCCGGGCCGAGAGCGAGTCCAGCCAATCTGCGGCCGAAGAGGCGCCTTCCTCCCTGGAGAAGGACTCCCCCGACACCGCCCAGGCTCTTCGGTCCGGCACGTCCATCGCTCAGGAGGTCGGCCCCGACCCGGCTGTACGACCGGATCCGGACGCCGATCCCTTCGACGCGCCCGGCGCAAAGGGCCTGGACTTGACGAGTTCTCCCGACGCCGCTACGGAGAATGACCAGGTTGCCGAGCGGCAGGAGGATGCCGAGGCGAAACGCCGGGACGAGGAGACGCGTACTGGCGACAGCGGCACGACGGGAGAGACTCCTGGCGCCGGAGAAACGGCCGCGCCCGGACAGCTGGCAAAGGCCGATGAGGACGCACGCCTTCAGACGTCCACGTCGCCTCGGGACACCTCGGGCGCGAAGGACGAGGGCGGCAAAAACGTAGGCAGTCGTGCGGAGGGTGCCGGGGGCAAGGACACCGGGCCCTTCGAGACCACCGAGAAGGCAGGCGGTACGGGAACCGACTCCGCCGACAAGGACACAGGGCGGGCGGCGACCGAACCACTCCCCAAGGCGGGCAGCCCAAAATCGGATGCCCCCAAGGAAGACGCGAGCACCACGTCGGAGGACGGCGTCACCCCGGAGGCATCCAAGACGAAGGAAAGCGGCGGGTCGGACGTGTCCGAGGGCAGGGGCCCCGCTACGGCTGCGGCCCACGACTCGGGCCCGGAGAAGGTCTCCACCGCCGGCCCTTCTCCCACACCGAAGCTCGCCCCCGGCAATCGTCCCTCACCCATGTCCGCCGGGCCGGAGGCCAAGGACAACTCGCCGAAGTCCCAGGGGGTCTCGAGAACCGGCGCCCGGCCGAAGGTCGCCGCGCCCAAGCGGCAGGCGGCCCGCCAGGCCGCCAAGAACGTCCGCCGCGGTGGTGGCGGTGGAGGCGGCGGCCGCACGGCATCGGCTCCGGCCCCCGCCCGCGGCGGCCGCGGTGGCGGACGCGCCGCCTCCGCCCCTTCCAAGCCCAAGAAGGACGCCCCGGCCCCCGACGTCTCCAAGAGCACCCCTGAGGCGGGCCTCGCCACGGCGTCCAAGCTCAAGCCGTACCAGATGGTGGAGACTCTCAAGGGCGTCGACAGCGCGGTAGGCACCTCCGTCGACAAGGAGCGCACGGCCCTGCGCAAGGGCCCGCCCAAGACCCAGCGTCCGATCGGCTCGCCCAAGACCCTCCCGGGCGGACCGACCCCGGCCGCTCCCGGCACGTACTCCAACGCCAAGGTCTCCCGTACCGACGCCGCCAAGGGCAAGACGCCGGAGATCAACGGCGAGGAACGGCCGAAGGGCGAGGTGCCCGGCGCCGAGATGGAGGAGCCGAGCTGGTGGGACATCGGCGTCACCATAGGCGCCAAACTCCTGGGCAAGGTGCTCAAGGAGATCCTGCCGCTCGACGACCTGATCGACTCCATCCTCGGCATCCCGACGGTCGACGAGGGAATGAAGGGCAGCAAGGTCGGTGACGCCCCCGGCCTGCCGCTCCAGGACGACTCCGACCCGCAGCGCACGGACGAGCAGGGCCAGAAGCTCGACGAGCGGAAGAACGAACTGCACCGGTCCGGCCGTGAGGACGCCGCCCGGCCGATGGGCGAGGACCAGATCTACCCGGACGTCCCCAAGGAGACGCTGACCGGCAAGGTCCCCGGCGGCAAGAAGGGCGCCAAGAAGGGCGGCGGCCCCAAGGCTCCGGGCGGCGGCGCCGTCCCCATCGAGTCCGCCTCCGCCGTCGCCGAGCACGACCGTGGCCCGCAGATCCAGGCCGGCTTCAACGATGGCCGGCAGAAGATGGGCCAGGAGCGCAAGAACAAGGACGAGAAGGCCAAGGACGACAAGCAGAAGCACGACCGGGACCTGAAGCGCGAGGTCGACGCCAACAGCAAGACGCAGGCGAACGAACGCGAGAAGGGCCAGTCCGAGATCTCCTCCTCCCGCGAGAAGTGGCGGAAGGAACAGGACGACAAGGTCGAGGAGATCGACGGCAAGAAGAGCAAGAAGCACGAAAAGATCCGCAAGGACATCGACGACAAGGAAAAGAAGACCGACGAGGACGTCGACAAGCGGACCGAGGACGACAACAAGAAGATCGACGGCGAGCAGGACGGTGCTCAGAAAGAGGCGGAGAAGAAGCAGGACGACGGCAAGAGCAACGCCGACAACTGGCTCGAAGAGGCCATCAGCAAGCTCAAGGAGATGTTCGAGAAGCTCGTCAACGAGATCAAGGACATCTTCAAGCGGGCCCGCAAGGCCGTCACCGACCTCATCGACCGCTTCAAGGAACAGGTCTTCAAGCTGATCGATGACGCCCGCAATTGGGTCATCGAGCAGATCAACGCCTTCGCCGATGTACTGATCGCCCTCGGCGACGAACTGCTCGCCGAATACCCGGCGATGCGCGACAAGTGGCGCGACACCATCGACGGCGCCCGCGACTACGCCGTACAAAAGGTCAACGAGGCGGCGGACGCGCTCAAGGAGGTCGCCGGGAAGCTGCTCGACGGCCTGTGCAGCGCGCTGGTCGCCGGTCTCGACATCCTGGAGAGCGGGCTACTGTCGGCGGTCGAGGTCGTCAAGACCGCCACCGTCGGTGCGCTCGAGTTCGGCAAGCAGGTGGTGGCCGGGCTCGGCGAATGGGCCGCCATCTTCAACGACATCGTCTCCGACCCCGGCGGCTGGATCAGCAAGGCCGGAGCCGCCGCCGAGACGGGCGCGAAGGAATACCTCTTCGACGAGATCAAGGCCGCCATCAAGGAGTGGTTCAACCAGAAGGTCCAGGAAATCGTCGGTATCCCCATGGAGGATTTCCAGGAGCTGATCTCGGGCGGCGTCACCGCCGAGGAGATGGGCCGGATGGCCTGGGACGAGGCGCTCCCCCAACTCCCGGTGATCATCGGCGTAATGGTCATGGAGAAGGTCGTCGCCAAGCTCATCCCGGGTGCCGGCTGGGTGATGGCCATCATCGACGCACTCCAGGCGGCGTGGGGCGCGCTCAGCGAAATCCTGCGCGCCTTCGGCCTCTTCATGGACTTCCTGAAGTCGGTCAAGAGCGGGAACGGCGCACGGCCCTTCGCCAAGGCGGTCGCGGCCGGTGTCGTCGCCCTGCTCGAACTGATCTACCAGGCGCTGATAGAAGGCGTCAGCCGGTTCATGGGCGGGGTCACCCGCAAGCTCGGCGACATGCTGAAGGACATCCGCAGGAAGAAGAACCGCCCGGACGCGCCTGCAGCCCCCGGCCAGCCCGGGGCCCCGAACAACAAGCCGGGCGGGCACGACAGGCCGGCGCCGGCTGACCCGCCCCACCGGACCGACGAGCCGGGCCCGACCCACCAGCCCGGACGGACCGACAAGCCCGCCGACCGTCCGGCCCCGCACAAGCCGTCCCCGGACAAGACGTCCCGTCCGGAGCCGGGGCCTCGCCCCAGCAAGCGGCCTTCTCCCGAGAAGAAGCCGCGCCCGGCCCACCAGTCCAAGCCGAAGAAGAAGCGCGACGAGCACGAGCGCCGGGAGGAGGGCCGCGAGGTCAACGCGGCACGTCGACGCATGCGCGACGCGAAGCGCAAGCTGCGCGACGAGGACGACAGGACCACGCTCGACAAGCGCCGCGGCCCGGGCCGCGACACGCTCAAGAAGCGCCGTCCCGACGACCGCCACGACACGGACCGCGACAAGCGTCACCCGGACGACCGGCCCCGCGACGATGACCGTCCCGACCTGCGCAAGCCCGACGCCGACCGTCCGGACAAGCGCCGCCCCGACGACAAACACCCCGACAAGGACCGCGACAGGAACCGCGACAAGGACAAGTCCAAGGACAAGGACAAGGACGGCACCGACCGCCGCAAGCCCGACCTCGCCAAGAAGCGGTCGCGCCGCCGCCCCGAGTCCCGCACTCGCCGCAAGCTCCGCCGCGCCCGCCAGACCGTCAAGTCGGCCCTCAACCGCGCCCGCCGCGCCGCCCGCAAACTCTACGGCAAGGGCCGCAAACTGGGCCGCCGCCTCAACGACCGCACCCGCCGTCTCCACGACCAGTGGCGCCGCAAACACGACCGCACGCGCCGCAGCCCGGACAACCAACGGAACCGGGATGACCAGCAACAGGAGAAGCAGCCCGAGAACAGCATGCGCAACCTCGACCTGCCGACGGTGAAATACCGGGATGACAGCGGGAGGATGCACACTCTGCAGTTTCGTGGCCGCGGTGGTGGAGCGGACCTCGAGGTGCACAGCGCACCTACGGGAGTCCCGCGCTTCCTCCGTCTGTGGAAGCTGGACGCCGAAAAAATGGGGGAGTCGGAGGAGAAGGATCACCAGCTTCAGGCAATGCGTGCCGCCAAGAGTAACTACCTCAGGGTGAAAGAGTTGCAGAAGCGGCTCCCCCGCCGAGTGCCCAAGGGGCGAGGTGGTGCCGCATGGCTGGACGACTTCCTCGCACTGCGTACGCAGCTCAATCACCTGGCACAGAACATGGCGGAGAGGACCCATGGCGAGGAGAAACCGCCCCTGCCTCCCACGATCCTTCCTGCCTTTGCCGACGGAGTCCTCGCCCGCAATTACTCCAGGGCTCAGTACATTCAGCCCAGCACCCCCGACGGTGAAGCGTCGAACCTGGCAAAGACCGGCAACCCGAAGGGCTGGCAGGCTCTGCAGAAGGCCGGGCACACCGGTGCACCGGAGTACTGGTTGAGGATGCACCTGCTACCTGACCGCCTCGGTGGACTCGCCACCGGATCGAACCTCGTACCTGCACCCCTTGTAGTGAATAATCACTTCAAGGATGTAGTGGAGCTGAAGGCAGACAAGGCCCGCAGGAATCCCCAGATCGAAGAAATGATCTGGTATCGCATCGTGGTCAACTTCCACACCGGGCCGAACTACTACATCCCCAGCAACATCACGTCCATGTGGGGTGGCTATGAGGTCAATGCAAGCAACAAGTGGCAAGAGAAAAAGCCCACTGCAGCGAGAACTGTATCCGCAGCCATACAGCCGCCCGGCCACAAAGATCCACGAGTCGTAAACGCGAACAAGGATTCAGCCGCCAGGATCGCCGCCGTACTCAATACCACGTACAGCTTCGGCGATCGCATCCGGAAACTCCGCCCCTTTTCCGGCGCGGGCGAGCTCAAGAGAAAGTTGCGCGACTACGAGGCAAAGAAGCGACCGGGCACTCCCGCCCTTCCGGATTTCTCCGACGTCATGACAGAGATCGACAATCAGGCGGGCAAGTACCTCATTTTCGAATGACATCACCCCCCGAGATCGGAGACGCCCACCTCATGACCCGACTACTGGCTTTCGAGCAGCAACTTACGGACCTCACAGAGAGCTTGCTGCACCATCCGCGCTTTGAGATCGAAACTCACACTCAAGGATCCATTGACGAGGAGCGAAACGACGGGGCGGCAGTACTGGACAGTATCGACGAGTGGTACCAGGTGCGGCTGGACCCGGCGTACCAGAAGTGCATCAGCCGCTTCTCGCAGCTAGGCATGCACTGGTCGATTGACGAGCCCGACGTGCAGCTGACAGGAGAATTCAATATTAAATACCTCCTGGACGTAATCGGCGACGTCCCTCCCCACTTGGCCGGGGATGACACACCGGACGCCCGGCGGCAACTATTCTCCGATTTTCGCGTGATCGACGATACGCCCAGCAGCGGCACGGGAACTCTGTCTTCAATTCGCCTGCAGGGCACTTCCGTAACACCCGAATTGTGGTTCTTCGATGTCAGGCGAGACGTTTTCAGGATGGAGGTCGACTACTGCGAATACATGCGACACCTGTTGCTCACAAAAGGCACCTATGGCTGGCAGTATCTCTTCACTGACGCCCCTCTGCGGGACAGGGATTTCAAGGGCATCGTAAACGGACTCAAACTGATGCTCCAAACTTTTCCCGAGATCTTCCCCAATGAAGACTTTGCGCCCCTGCGGGCCCGGTTGGCCGAGCGCCTTCGCTAGGAGGGATTTCCATGACCACATACGCCGACATCCCCAAGCCCATCCGTTCCGGCATAGTCATCGTCGACCCCGAGCGGGGTACGCCGCAGCGGATCATCGTGCTGCAGTTCAACCCCGACACGCTTGAGCGTTCGGTCGCGCCCCAGGCCGCCGGTGGGGAAGGCGGGGGCCTGG
>NZ_NHSG01000002.1:0-7701 GCF_020024005.1 Streptomyces purpurogeneiscleroticus | reverse complement strand
CCCGCTGACCGGCCCCCGCCGTCCGCTCGAACGCACTCCGGATGGGGGTTACACCCTCACCGACCCGAGCAACGGCCACGTACGTCACTTCTCGCCGCCCACCGGCGGAGATGAGACCGGCGACGGCATCGCGCGCCTGGACCAGATCACCGACCGCAACGGCGATCACTGGATCACCTTCGACCACGACGAGGACGGCACCCCGACCGGCATCGTCCACTCCGCCGGCTACCACCTCAAGCTGACCACCGAGGACGAGCGGATCACCGCCCTGCACCTGGCAGGCGCGGCGGAAGACGGCTCCGACCAGCAGCTTCTCCGCTACGACTACACCGACGGCGACCTCACCTCGGTCACCAACTCCTCCGGTCTCCCGCTCCGCTTCGAGTACGACGACCGGTACCGCGTCGTCTCCTGGACCGATACCAACGACCGCCGCTACGACTACACCTACGACGACCGGGACCGCTGCATCGCCGAGGGCGGCACCGAAGGCCACCTCGCAGTCCGCATCAGCTACGACGAGACGGACCCGGAAACCGGTCATCGCATCACTGCGCTCACCGATTCCCTCGGCCACACCACCCGCTATCTGGTCAACGACCGCTACAAGATCGTCGCTGAGATTCGTCCGACCGGCGCGGTCACCCGTACCGAGCGGGATCACCTCGGCCGCGTCATGGCTGCCACCGATCCGCTCGGGCACACCACGGCCTTCGAATACGACGCCGCCGGCCGCGTCACGGCGGTGGTCCGTCCCGACGACGGCCGCGCGACCGCCACGTACAACGAACTCGGCCTACCGACCGAGGTCACCGGCCCGGACGGCGCGGTCTGGCGGCAGGACTACGACGAAGCGGGCCGCCGAGTCTCGGCCACCGACCCGTCGGGCGCGACCACGACCTTCGCGTACGACGAGCGCGGGCATCTGTCCGCGGTGACCAACGCCCTCGGCCACACCACCCGCGTACGGTGTGACGCCGCCGGCCTCCCCGCGGAGATCACCGATCCGCTGGGCGGCGTGACACGGTACGTGCGGGACGCCTTCGGCAGGGTCGTCACGCACACCGACCCACTCGGCGCCAGCACCCACTCCACCTGGACCGTCGAGGGCCACCTGGCCCGCCGTACGGCTCCCGACGGCGCGACCGAATCCTGGACGTACGACGGCGAAGGCAACTGCCTCACCCACACCGACCCGGTCGGCGGCGTGACGCGGTACGAGTACACGCACTTCGACCAGCTAGCCGCCCGCACGGACCCCAACGGCGTCCGCTACACGTTCACCTACGACACGAAGCTCCAGCTCTCCAAGGTCACCAACCCGCAGGGCCTGGAGTGGTCGTACGCCTACGACCCGGCCGGCCTGCTGCTCTCGGAGACGGACTTCGACGGCCGTCAGGTCACCTACGAACGCGACCTGGCGGGCCGCCTCGCCGCCCGGACCAGCCCTCTCGGTGACACCACCGTCTACCAGTACGACAAACTCGGCCACACGACAGCCAAGCGCACCGCCGACGGAACGCTGACTCGTTACCGCTACGACGCGCACGGCCGACCGCTGAGCGCCGCCACCTCGGACTGCGAGGTCGCCTGGAATCGCGACGCCCTCGGCCGCATCACCGCCGAAACGGTCAACGGCCGCACGATGTCTTACGCGTACGACGTGCTCGGCCGCCGCATTCACCGCCGCACCCCCACCGGCGCGGAGGCCACGTACACGTATGACGCGGCCGGTCGGCGCACTTCCCTCACCACCTCCGGCCGCACGCTGGACTTCACACATGACGCCGCGGGCCAGGAGATCACCCGCAGCCTGACCGGCGGACTGGTGACTCTCCACCAGTCCTACGACCTGGTGGGCCGCCTCACCGCCCAGTCCATGCACGCCACGGACACGGACTCACCTGACGCCACGAGTCACGAAGCGACTCCAGTCCAACACCGCACGTACGCCTACCGCCCCGACGGCTACCTCACCGGCATCGACGACCTCCTCAACGGCCCCCGCCGCTTCACTCTCGACCCCGTCGGCCGCGTCACCTCGGTATCCGCCCACAACTGGACCGAGACCTACGCCTACGACGAGGCCGGCAACCAGACGTCCGCCGAATGGCCCGGCGCGCACGCCAACCCGGAAGCCACCGGCACCCGCACCTACACCGGCACCCGCCTCACCCAAGCCGGCCGCATCCGCTACGAACACGACGCCGCGGGCCGCCTCACCCTGCGCCAGAAGCGCCACCTCTCGGGCAAGCGCGAATCCTGGCACTACACCTGGGACACCGAGGACCGCCTCACATCCGTGGTGACCCCGGACGGCACCACCTGGCGCTACCTCTACGACCCCCTCGGCCGCCGCAGGTCCAAGCAGCGCCTTTCTTCAGACGGAACCACGGTCCTGGAACAGGTGGACTTCACTTGGGACGGCACCACCCTCACTGAACAATCGACCTTGAGCGATGGGTCGTCGCCGTCCGTCACCCTCACCTGGGACCACGATGGCCTGTCCCCCATCGCCCAAACCGAACGCATCACCGCAGCGGACGCCCCACAATCCGAAATAGACTCCCGCTTCTTCGCCATCATCACAGACCTGGTCGGCACCCCCACCGAACTCGTCTCCCCCGAAGGCGAAATAGCCTGGCACACCCGAACCACCCTCTGGGGCACCACAACCTGGAACGCGGACGCGACCGCGTACACCCCTCTCCGCTTCCCGGGCCAATACTTCGACCCGGAAACCGGGCTGCATTACAACTACTTCCGGTATTACGATCCCGTAAGTGCCCGCTATACCTCCTCCGATCCTTTGGGACTGACCCCTGCCCCTAACCCCGCCACATATGTTGATAATCCATCGGCAGCGACGGATGCGCTTGGCCTGTCACCGTGCCCGCCAACTCAAGACAGACGTCCGGAGCCGCCCTCACACGGCGAAGGAAATGGTAACGACTGGGCGAAGAGCGTGACGCAAAAGGGGAGGACGGACAACTCCCAGGTCATCTCCGGCCACGGATACTATGAGTTCGGAGCAGGCGACATGACTGTCCCTTCAGGAACGTGGTTGAAATTCTATGTCGAGGACGGGAAACGCCTTTCTGATGCCGTCGGCTACGAGATCGAAGTCGGCGGCACCAGGGCACCATTCGAGACTTACGGCCCCGGAAAGACTCTCCCCGACTACACCGTAGACGTACCCAAAAATCTAAACATCAGCAGCAAATCCATAACAGTGAATTCGCCTACCCGCCTCAGTGATATCGTAACTGATGGTATGGGTGCCGTACACGTCGTGATTTGCCGCGAGCACATCAAACCTTGGTGATGAGAGATGACTTACTACCCCGACCTCAGCATCTACACATACTCCGAGTCCGACAACCCAATGCTGAACGTCGGCTGGCTCTCCAGGGATCATGAGTACCGAAAGGGAGAAGCCCCCGAAGGACTCATCAAGGCACTAGCCAAGCTGGCCAAGGAGTCTGTGAATGTCCAGCGCGGCATGCACTTCTGTGAACTATGCCCCTCTTTCCAAGTGGCTCGCGAAAATACATCTTGGCACGATATTTTCATCGGCAGCGGAGAAATCCATGTAGCCAGCCCTCAAGGCACTGCGTACGCCGCTCCTGCAATGATTGTGCATTATGTGGACAGTCATGCATATTTGCCACCCGAGGACTTCTGCAATGCCGCCCTTCAGGCCCTCCGACAGGACAGCTAGAAGGCTTTCCAGCCAGAATGCCAGCCATTCCGTTTCGCGCGACACCCATTAATACATGCAGGCCATTTCGGGATACACCACTCACAACATGAATGATTTTGACGTCACTCAGGAGTGAGCGGTTGCAGTATTTTCCGGAGAGTGTATGGAGTACTGGAAGGTTCGCTGGTTTCACGAGTTTCCGGATGAGGCGATCGTGTTCTACAGCGAGATCGGGGATGACGGGTATGAAGTGAGGAAGGTGCAGCTTTATCGGGACGGGCGCAGGTTGAAGGCGGATTGTGTATATGAGTCCGGTGAGATCGGCCTGAGCGAGGCCCCGGTTGGAAGGATCGAGGACGTGGCGGCGCAGAGTGAGTTCGCTGCGGAGATCATCGAGCTCGGGGAGTTCAAGTCGGCGTGGGATCGCGCGGCTTGGGCACGCGGATGACATTAATGAACTTCAGCTGGGCAGTTCGCACGAAGGATATAGGCCCATCTCTTCTATTGGGAGTCAAGCGGGATGAGCGCGGCCGAAGAGCAGTCCATCCTGGATAGGATCTCAGCTACAGGTCTGACGATCCTGAAAAGGCCGATCCCTACTGATATCACCACTACCGAACAAGCATGGCAGAAAGTGAACAATATCGAGACAGAGCCTGCCACAGAAGTGCCGATAAAATCTCCCGATGCCCTGTCCCGCCTCGATCAATCCTGGCTGGCGGAATGCGCGAATGGACCTCTCTTCACGAAAAACGGAGAGTTCTATATCAGCATCGGAGGGCCGGGTAGCCTCAAGGTTGGCTGGACAGCTGTTCAGTGGTCACAGAATATCCGGATGTCCAATGCCCTGATCCGCGATGACGGTCATTTGGAGTTTGTAGCAATGTCAATCGACGGTAACTACATTTGCGCTGTATCAACAGAGGATGAAGATTACTGGATTATCGAGCACAGGCTCAGCTGACAGGTACCGCAAAGCGCTGATCCGATCATTTGCCGTATTCCCATACCCTTAACCAATTGGCCTGTGGGCGTCGAACTCTCAGGCCGCGCCGATCACTCGGTCGCCGTATTTGATGGACAGCGTGATCCTGGCCCCCAGTGCCGCAGCGTACGTGCGCATCGTCTCCAGGTTGTGGATCTCTCCCCGTTCGATCTGGGACACCCGCGCCTGGGAAGCGCCGACCGCCGCCGCGACCTGGGCCTGTGTGCGTCCCTGTTCTTCCCTGATCATGCGCAGGTGGTATCCGAGGACATGTGCCTCGGTCGTCGTCCGCGCCGCCTGCTTGCGAGCTTCCCACTCGAAATCGGTGACCTCGGGGTGGGCCTCGCGCATCTGGCGCTTCGTCTCGGCCCAGCTGCTGTGGCCACTCATCAGGTGATCCCAGTCCTCTCCTGTCCTGTCCTGCCCGGTACGCGCGATGGGCCTCTCAAAACGCCCCAGGGCGAACAGGTAACGCCGCGTCAGCCGTACCAGGTGATGTTGCAGATGTAGATGCACTCGTGGCGGGGGACGGCGAGGAAGCTGATGAAGCCGCGGCCGCCGAGGATGTCGAACTCCCGCAGGCCGCCCTCGCGGTCGACGGGCCTGCCTACCTTGACCGCGTCGCGCCCCAGCGCGGCGAGTTCGGTTGCCAGGCGCTCCACCTCCGCTGTCGCACCGAGCGGCAGTCCTCCGGCGACGTGGTTCTTGCTCGGGTTGTAGTCCCACGTCCAGTCGCCGTGGGTCACAGCCCGGCCTCTTTCTCCGCCGCCTCGCGGATCTGCTGAATTTCGGCGATGACCTCCGTGGGGTCCTGGTCCCCCGCATCGACGATCCGCTCCAGTTCGTGGAGGCGGGCGGCTCGGTCGGGGTACCGCTCGATCGCGACGAAGACGGCCCAGGAGTGGACGAAGGCGCGGAGAGGGGCGAGGCTCTGCGTCTGCTGCGCGTTCGTCGTCGCCTCGAAGAGGTGCTGGGTGAGGGCAGGGACCCGACTCGGAGCGATACGGGACACGGCGGCCCGCAGGGCGTCGGGCGTGAGGTCGGGCATGGGGATGAGCGGCCCATGCGGACCGTCGGGTTGCACACTCACAGCGTCCTCCGTCACGGCCAGGTGGTGCCCATACGGTAGTGGCTGGGTCGGCGGCCCGGCTCAGTACTTGCGCCGAGCGATGCGGACATCACGCTCGCGTGCGTTCCCGAGGAGTCAGCCGGCCTCAGGCTTTGGCGGGTTCTTCGATACGAAGGAGCCCATGCCCGGGGTCGTGACGATGAAGCCCTCGGCGCGGAGGGCTGCGATGGCCTTGCGGACGGTTACCCGGGCGACGCCGAATTCCTGCTCCATCTGGACCTCGGAGATCAGGTGGTGGGGTAGGTACTCCCCGCTGGTGATCCGCTGTCGTAGTGCTTCGGCTATCTGCACCCACTTGGGGCGGGTCGGATCGAACTCGGGTGGGGTGGTGCTCACGCGTCCGCCGGGTCGCCCGTGAGGTCTTCCGGGGGGTGGTTCGAGACGAAGGAGCCTGCGCCGTTCTGTGTGTGGATCAGGCCCTCGGCTTGCAGGCCGCGGTGGACCTTTTGTGAGGTGGAGGTGGCGATGTCGAACTCTGTCGAGAGGTTCAGTACGGACGGGACGCGTGTGCCGGGGGCGTAGGTGCCGTCGGCGATGCGTCGGCGGATCACGTCGGCGACCTGCTGCCAGCGGGGGCGATCCGGTTCGAAGTTCATCGCAACCGGACGGTACTTCGCCCAGGCGCACGGAAGCGTTTCTTCGGGGCGTCCTTCATCCGTCTTGGGGACGCTCGGCCAGCTTCTCCTGTGCGCTCTTCGTCACGAAGGAGCCCATACCGACCTGGGTTTGGATCAGGCCCTCTGCACGCAGGCCGCGGTGGACCTTCTGACCGGTGGACGTGGCGATGCCGAACTCCTCCAGCATCTCGGCCACGGACGGCACTCGCGTACCGGGTGGGTAAGTGCCGTCTTCTATGCGCGCGCGGATGATCCTTGCCACTTGCCGCCATCGCGGCTCGTCAGGTGCGAACTCCATCACGAGACCAAGGTAAGCAGCCCACGCCATACCACGCGACACGTAGCTACGGTGCCTAGGCAACCTAGGGGTAGCAGACTGCGGTAGAGCTGAGTGTCCAAAGCCCCGGCGGT
Source organism: Streptomyces purpurogeneiscleroticus (assembly GCF_020024005.1). Classification (NCBI taxonomy): domain Bacteria; kingdom Bacillati; phylum Actinomycetota; class Actinomycetes; order Kitasatosporales; family Streptomycetaceae; genus Streptomyces; species Streptomyces purpurogeneiscleroticus. The sequence continues at coordinate 853 of NZ_NHSG01000002.1, read as the reverse complement.
CGCGGCAACGACCCCGGGGTGTGGTCAACGCGAACCGTGAAGAGGAGCGCCGACATGCGTCACCGTATCGTCCGGGCCGTAGCGTGGCTGGGAGCCCTGTTCTCCCGGCCCGTCACGACGGTCAGCCACCCCCGTTCGGCTTCCGGTAGCCGGCGAACAGCCAGTCCCCCTCCCCGGCCGTCACTACCGCCGCGCCTGCTCGATGTGCCCATAGACGGGGATGCTTCCCGTCTCGTCCGGCCGTACCTTGTCGTCGCCGAGCGGCGGGCGCGGGAGCAAGCCGTGCGCCTCTTTACGTACGACGGTCGCTTCTCGGTGTACGCGTCGTGAGCGAGGCGGAGCGGCTGCGGTTGCTTCCCTGGGCTGGGGTCGACGGGCGGCGGTGCTACCTGTCGGCGGAGGCGGACGGGAGCGGGTACGTGTCGCAGTTGGCCGATGAGGTGGAGGCCGTACAGCTTGCTATGGGAGCGCGGCTGGCAGAGCGGACGGAAGCGGTGCTCGGAAGACGCGGCAGCGGCAACGCCTCACCGCTGCGCCCAGGCGAGCTGACGGTACTCGCCTACGGGCTGGTCGAAGCGTTGCGGGATGCGCTCCGGATTGCGGAGAGCCGAGCAGCGAGGCGCGGCGACCGCTAGTAGGCGTAGTACACGGCGAGTACGCAGAAGACGGCGGTGCCCCGAGGGGCGCCGCCGTCCGGCGTGAGGGAGTCAGTAATAGGGGGAGAGTCGGGGGCCGTCAGGCCAGGGCCAGCCAGGCTGCCGCTGCGACGATCACGAGGGCTACTACTACGCCGATGATGATGCCCGCGCGGGGGCCCGAAGAGGACGGCGGGGTGGCCGCGGCGGTGCGGGGG
>NZ_NHSG01000001.1:0-2994 GCF_020024005.1 Streptomyces purpurogeneiscleroticus | reverse complement strand
GCCGACGCCCCCGCCCTCCCCGTCATCCACTCCGCCGACTACCTCGACCACCGCGAACACCTGCTCGCCGCCGACCACATCACCGTCATCGGCTCGGGTCAGTCCGGCGCCGAAATCTTCCTCGACCTGCTCCGCAACCGCCCCACAGGTCACGAACGGTTGCACTGGCTGGCGCGCACGCCCGCCTTCGCGCCCATGGAGTACAGCAAGCTCGGCCTCGAGCAGTTCACCCCCGACCACACGCGCTACTTCCACGGCCTCCCCGAAGCCACCCGCGACATGCTCGTCCCCCAGCAGTGGCAGCTCTACAAAGGCATCGACCACGACACCCTCGCCGCCATCCACCAGGAGCTGTACGAACGCACCATCGACGGCGGCTGGCCCGACGCCGTCCTCACCCCAGGCGTCACCGTCCGCACCGCGGGCCGCATCGGTACCCGGACCATCGAACTCCACCTGGAACACGCCCACCAGCACACCCGCAGCCGGCTCAGCACCGACGCCGTCGTCCTCGCCACCGGTTACCGCGAACGCAGCCTCGACGCCCTCACCAGCGCCCTCGACCCCTACCTCCGCCGTGACACCGCCGGCCGCCCCCGCATCGACGCCCACCATCGACTGAACCTTGACACCCGCGTCACCGGCTCCGTCTACGTACAGAACGCCGAACGCCACACCCACGGCGTCGGCGCCCCCGACCTCGGCCTCGCCGCCTGGCGCAGCGCCGTCATCCTCAACCACCTCACCGGCACCACGCCCTACCCCCTCCCCGACCGCACTGCCTTCACCACCTTCGGCCTGGCACCTCAACCGGGCCGGCAGCAGCAGACACCCGGCGGGCGACGGCTCCAGCACCAACCGCCCGCCACCACACGCCCGTCAGAAGACCGGAACTCCGTCCCGCGTCAGCTTCCAGTCCACTGACGCAAAACGCGACGCGTCGATCGAACCCGACTGCTTCACCCACTCAATGATCAGATTCCGGATCTCGTCCGACGTCACCCACGCCTGCTCCGCCTTGGCCACGTGCGGGAAATTCCCCCCGCCGCTCGCCCGGTAATTGTTCACCGCCAGCACGAAACGGGCCGCCGGATCCACCGGCTTCCCGTCCCGCAGCAGCTTCCCGATTCGCTGCCCCGCCGGCTTCGCGATGTCGATCTCGTACGACACCCCGCTCACTGCGTCATAGTTGTAATCCGGAATGCCGTCCGCATTCGTCAGCTTCGACGGATCCACCTCGCCACCCGCCGGCGTCCGCACGTAATACCGAGCCGAGAACTCCAGGTAATCCTTCAGCTGCGCTCCGGTCAGCACCCGCGCTTCCAGCGTATTGTCGAACGGATACAGCGCCGCCATCGACCGGATCGTCACATCCCCCGCCGGTACCTCCGCTGCACGCGAGAAACACGACGCCTGCGACACCACCGGCAGATCCGCGTACGCGCCCCCGGCCAGCGCCTTCCGCACCACCTCCGCCTGCACGAACGCGATGAAATCCAGCACCGGAGTGTCCTTGTACGGAGCCTCCGCCGCCGACAACCGCGCAGCCGACCGCCCGATCACCTGGTTCACATAACGCACCACCTTCGCATGCGCGTCACGCAGCAGCCCGGAAATGCGCTCGTCCTCCGCCGCCGCATTCGAGTTCAGCACCCGCGCCGACACCGAATCCACCGACCAGCGACCCTTTTCCCACGCCACCTCGATGTCGAACAATGTCAGCCGCTGCCCCCACTTCAGCGGCTCCGACAGCACGACCTCACGGCCCGTCCGCTCATTCTTCACCCGGTATTCCGGAATCTCCGTATGCGCGTGCCCCACCAGAATCGCGTCGATGCCCGGCACCTGCTGCGCCACCAATGCCGCCGCATTCTCCACGTACGGGAGCTGATCCCCGTACGAGGACGTGCCGCTCGACCCGGAATGCGCGGCCACGATCACCACATCCGCACCCAGCGCCCGCAACCGGGGAACCCACTTCGCGGCCTGTTCCTCCAGACCGGGGAACGCCATCTTCCCCTGCACGTGCGCCTTGTCCCAGATCGCGATACCCGGATTCGTCAGCCCCAGAATGCCGACCCGTACGTCCCGCCCGCGCGGGGTGCGCAGCCGCTTGATGACATACGGCGGGAACGCCGGGCGCAGCGACGTGGCGTCCACCGCGTTCGCGCCCAGGAGGGGGAAGTCGCAGTTCTCCTCGAACTTGCGCAGCACCGGAATGCCGTAATTGAACTCGTGATTGCCGAGGGCCGCGGCGTCGTACCCGATGGCGTTCATCGCCCGCGCCATCGGGTGCACCGGACCGTTCGCGCCGGTGATCGGGTCCACCTTCGCGTAGTAGTACGCCAGTTGCGTGCCCTGAATGGTGTCGCCCGCGTCGATGACGAGGGTGTTGCCGCGTCCCTTTTCGGCGCGTACCTCATTCACCAGGGTCGATATCTTCGCCAGGCCGACGTCGTTGTGGGCCGCGTCGTCGAATTCCGCGTCCGTCGCGTAATCCCAGTTGAAGACATTGCCGTGCAGGTCGGTGGTGCCCATGACGGTGAACGCGTACCGCTTGCCGCCGCCGTGGCCGTGCCCCGCGGGGATCTGGGCGCCGGCCGGCTCGCTCGCCACGGCGGCCGGTGCCCCGGCGCCCGCCAATGCCATTCCGGCACCGGTGGCGACGGAACTTCCCACAAACGTTCTGCGATCGAGCGGCATGACCTCTCCTTGACCGTCCGCATCCCTGCGAACCGTTGGGCGTACAACGGAACAACGCGCGTAGATTCTGGCGCAGGCACCCCTCCCGCAACACCCCTCACACGTTGCGATCAGATGACCGCCGCGCCGTCGGCCGCTCCCGCACTCGCCTGACAAACCCCCGCCGCCGTGCGAGGCTCTGCGCAGCAGGACGCCGTCCGGAGCGAGGCCGTGCCGCGCCGCGAGAAGGAGCCCCCCACCACATGACCGACGCGCCCACCACCAGCACTGACACCGCCCCCGCCGGGACCC